>VHDF01000052.1 GCA_016871495.1 Verrucomicrobiota bacterium
GCGTGCTTCGATGAGGGACCGCAACGCGGCCCGTCGGCGAGGAAAATCCGCGGCGCCACTCAAGGCGACTTTCCTAATCTCCGCCAGCGCCCGTCCGTCCCCAAAAAGCGCGTTGAGGTCCTTCACCCTTGTCCTGATCGCTTCGAGGGAATGATTTTCCCATGCTTGGGCCCAGCGATCCCAACCGCCGGGTTTGGGGATGCGATAGCGCCCGGCGAAACCATCGGCGATTCCACCCAAAATGGCATGCAAGGCTTCATCCGGAATTCCCTTCTGCGCACCGGCCAACAAGCGTTCCAACCCCTGCGGCGCCTGATCGATTTCCTCCGCCAAACGCCGCGCCGCCAGTTGTTGGACTTTCGGCAGGCGGGCTTCCAGGATCATCTCCACGAACGAAGGATCCGTGGCGGCACGCTCTTTGACCCCGTACCATAGCATCAGCGGCAGATTATGATCCTTCGCATCCTCGCCTCGTTTCAACAGGGCTCGAGCCAGCCCCGCGGCTGACTTCAAGGCCGGACGTTGCAGCAGGCTCGCCATCGCAAGCCTCACTCGCGCGGAGGATTCAGTCTCCGCCATCGAAATCAACTCGGAGGAAACGAATGGTCCAAAAGTTTCCGCAAAGCCGGGGTCCGTGCAGCTGCGATCCTCGCCCAGCATCAACGCCCAAACCCGCTCGTACTCGCCGCCCCGCAGCATGCGTTTCCATAACTCAGTATCGAGGGAACCCGTCCCGTGGAGCGTCCACGCGGCGCGCAGGCGGATGATTTCGTCGGTCGCGTTGAGCGCCAGGCTTTTCAAAGCGGTGCGGCTCGATTCCGGCGCGGCGCCGCGATGGGCGCGGTTGATCCACTCCCTCCGGGCCAAGCGAGCCAAGCCTTCGTTGGCACCCTGCAGCAGCCCGATCAAGGCGCGTTCATCGAGATCCCGGGGCGCAGGCACTCTGGCCGGCTGGCCGTAGGTTAACTTATAGATTCTTCCGCTGGTCCGGTGGATCCCGTCATGGTCGTGGCATTCGCCGGCGTCGCTCCAATCGCTGATGAACACGCTCCCGTCGGGCGCCGCGAGCAAATCGATGCCGCGAAACCAAGGATCGGCAAAGGAAACCGGGTCGGGCTCGTGCCGTCCCGTGAAACCACTGCCCGTTCTCTCCAACCGGTCCCGGTTGATCTTGCGACCGTGGAAATTCAGCGTGAGGACTTTGCCGTTCCATTCCGACGGCCACTGGCCGCCCTGATAAATCAAGAGTCCGCTATGGGCGTGTCCACCCCCGGCGGCCATGGTGGCGTCGCTGAGTTGTTTGCGGACGTCGGTCCAGTTTTCTCCCTGGGCCCAATGCACGTGGTCGGCGTGCTGGTCGATCAGCTCATAAACGTGGGGATCCGAGTCATCTCCAAACATGCGCCGGTAGTGCGCTCCGGGAATCGCGTGCCACAGGTGCCCTATCACGGTGTTGATGAAGAACAGTTCGCCCCGGGCGTCCCAGTCCATGCCCCAGGGATTGGTGGTTCCGACGGCCACGCGCTCAAAAACGCGCCGGATGGGATGAAATCTCCAAATACCGGTATTGACCGACACACGGCTGGCCTCCGGCGCCCCAGGGGCGCCAACCATGGATTTTCCAAGAATGCCGTGCCGACCGTAGAGCCATCCGTCCGGACCCCAGCGCAAGCCGTTGGCGACGTTGTGGCGGACCGACTGGGTGTCGAATCCGTCCAGCATGATTTCCGGCGCCCCGTCGGGAACATCATCCTGATTGCGATCGGGTATGAAAACGAGCTGCGGAGCGCAAATCGCCCACACGCCGCCCAGTCCGATCTCGATACTCGTGAGTCGCTCGGCCCCGTCCCAGAACAACGTGCGGCGGTCGAAGCGCCCGTCCTGGTCGGCATCCTCGAAGATGACGATGCGGTCCCGCGCGTCCGGATGGAACCCGACTTGTTGCTCCGAGTAACTGTAATTCTCGGCCACCCAAAGGCGCCCGCGCGTGTCGAGGGCCATGGCGATGGGTTGATGCACGTCCGGTTCGGCGGCAAAGACCTGGAGTCGAAATCCCGGGGGCAGGCTGGATCGGGCGGCATTTTCCAGCGCCGGCATGGGTCCCGGCGCGGCGCGTTCGGTGTTCAGCGAGCGGATGGATGCGGGGTCCGCCGCCTTGATCTCGAGGCAGGCCATGGCGAGGCTGAGGAGAATCCACCGGAGCCGGTGACAATCTTCACGGAACGCATGCTGGGACTCGGGCGCGAGAAACATGGAGCCCATCATAGGCCTGTCGAGCGCGGCTGGCGAGCGGACAACGCATCATCCTCAACAAGGCAGTTAAACGTGGTGAAGACTTGCAAAAACCTGGATGAGAAAGAAATCACGAAGCACGAGGAGCCGATCGATGCGGATCAATTGCTGTTTCCTGGTTGAATGACGTGATACGCCGCCGGGCCACCTGGGATGAGGGCGGGGTCGATTGAGGCGTCGAAAGTGGCGAGACGCCCGCCGTGCTTCACGGCGAGGCCGAGGAGGTAGAGGTCGGTGAGGTGCCTGGAAGCCGGGAGCGTGGAAAAAAGGCTGGTGTCCGAGAGAGAGGCATCGTCCGGCCAGAACTGGTGGCCGGGACACGCCAGCAAGCGAAGGAGAACGCGACGCGCTTCCAACGAAGATCCCAGAGTGCGAGGGTAGCTGGGTTGGCTGAGAATGCGGAGGAAGGCGTTCTCTGTGAGGGGGCAGGTGGCCCAGCCGTTTGGGACGGCCACTTTTTCAAAAAAGCGCGATGCAGCGGCTTCGTATTCATGTCCGGCATCTCCCAAGGCAATGAGCACGCTGGCATCCAGGAGCGTGATCATGGCCGGGTGGGGTGCAGCGCCCGATGCATGTCTGCTTCGTCAATCTGGTCTTGAATCGCTTTGACTTGTTCGAGCGTGGTTTTCTCACCGGGGCGGCGTTTGATGCGGAGGATGCCAAAAGGCCCAATCTCGTATTTCTCCGGGTCGGGATTTTCCAACTCGGCAGCAGGCCGGATTTCGCGGATGAGGGCGCTTTCGATGATGGCTTTGAGGGTGGTTCTGCGGTGAATGGCAAGAGTCTTGGCCTTGATGAGAAGGTCGTCAGCGAGGTCAATCGTCGTTTTCATATATGGGTAACAATATGGTTCTACGGTTATCCGTCAAATGGTATGGGTTTATTGAGGAATTGAGAGTCACTCGTGCTCGTAGGTCAATGGCAAAGGCAGAGCGTGCCAAATAAACTGAACGCGAAGTCCGAGTCCTCGGGTTAGGGGCTCCCTAGTACGGGTTTTTCGGGCCTTGGGATAGCGTTCATAAGTTGCTCCAATCCTGGAGCTTCCAAGGCACATTCACAATAACGAGGAAACTGCGACCCAGTGCTTACTCCGGGCCATTTCGGACAGCGAATCCCATTCCGACTGAAGTTCTAAGGGACTGAGTTCCTAAGGGACAGACATTTTGTAAAGTCTCAAAACCATTTTTGCACGACTACCATGATAGCGTCTTGGGCTCACAGCATGCCGGAGGTGTGAACGGGTTGTTCTGCGATGGCCACGTCGAATGGGCCAGGCGTTCGAAATGGACGCAACGTTCAGCCTCCGCCCGTCGCCGCTGGAATCGTGACCATGAACCGCATGAGGAGACTTGGAAAGACCCTGTGCCGCGGTGAATCGTTGTCTAGTCCGAAACCTGGTCCATCTCGTGGTGCCCAGCACCGCACAGCGCCAGCCGGCTTCTTGGCTCCGAACCGGTTGGGTCCGTCGCGTGACGACGATATCGTTCAACCTCAAGGACGAGTGCTTAGGGTAGGGGCAGACAACTCGAAATGCCCCATCGTGCAACAGCTCGCAAAAGCGGCTCCGGGCTACGAGCGGAAAATCTGTCCACCCGACCAATCCTGACGGCTGGCGTTCAATGGAAAGGAAACACTCTTGCCAGCACCATGGTTACCAGCAATCCCGTGCAACCCATGATGGTCAGCGTCACGGAGAAGGTTTTGAAGGTTTCCGCCTCGGTGAAGCCGCTCATCTTGCAGATGATCCAGAAACCGCTGTCGTTCATCCAGGGCACGAGTTTTGAACCGCAACCGATCGCCGCGGCAAGATACACGGGATGAAACCCGAGTTGCGCGGGGTTGGCGAATCCTTCGAGCACGCCCACCGCGGTGATCATCGCCACCGTCGCCGAGCCTTGCGCCGTGCGGATCAGGGCCGTCACCAGAAACGCGAGCGGCAGCGCTCCAAGTTTCAAGGCAGCGGACAGTTCCTCGATGCGTCCGCCCAGGCCCGACTGTTGCAACATGCCGCCAAACGCGCCGCCGGCGGAGGTGACCAGGATGATGATGCCACCACTCGTCAGCGCGGACTGCACGGCGGCGGCAGCGTCCGGCGCTCCCGGGCGTTTCCAACGCACCAACATGGCCAGCGCGATGGCCGCGGCGAGCATCAACGCCAGGTTCTTGTCACCAAACCAGCGGATAAAGTTCGCCGGGAGCGACGCGGCACCCGTGTCTCTGGCCATCTCCGACGCGGACGACAGCACCGCGTCGCCGCTGATCAACACCAGCGGCAGCAGGATGGGCAGCCAGGCGAGCCAGAGCGGCGGCAGTTCCTGTTCGGTGCGGTCCGCCTGCAATTGCAGTTCAATGAGCGAAACTTCGGAAGACTCGCGCAGGGGAATGGGCCAGCGTCGATTGGCCCAGCAAGCATAGGCGTAACCCGACACGGAAGCGGCCGAGCCGATGACGATGCCGGCGATCATCAGGTGGCCGATGTTGACGTTGAGCAAGTTGGCCACCAGCAGCGGCCCAGGCGTGGGCGGTACGAGCGAATGCGACATGGTCGTGCCGGCGACAATGGCCAGGATGAGCAAGGTGTAGTTCCGCGCCGTGCGGGCGGCCAGCGCCTTGGCCAGCGGAATCAGAAGATAAAACACCGTGTCCGCGAAAACGGGAATGCCGAGCATGAAACCGCTGCCGAGGAAGCAGACCGGTGCCCGCCGTTCCCCCAGCCCTCGCAGCGCCGAACGCACGATACGATCGGCCGCCCCGGAATCGAGCAGGCACTTGCCAATGATCGCCGCCATGGCGATCAGGATGCCGATGTTGGAGACGGTGTCGCCGAACGCCTTCGCGATCCGGGTGCCGACCGAAATGCTGGCATCAGCCCTGGCTTGTTGTAACGTCCGACCCTTGGAAAGCGCATGGGCTTCGAGGGCGGACCTGGGCGTGAACGCGCCGACCACCAGCGCCCCGATCAGCAGTGCGGGAAACGCGTGCAAGCGCAACCCCAGGATTCCGCCCACCACCACGACCATACCCGCCACAAGAATCCAGAGGGGATCGTTCATGGGCGATAGATGGAAGCGCTGTTCATGGCACCCTCAACGATCGACCCTGGGCCCAGGGCTTCCGCCCAGGCCTGGACGAAACAGCACCTGCGGTCCCCCGCTGCCGCACGCTCGTTCGACCGGCACACAAGGACCCGACGTGGTGAAACACGACCACCACCGATTGGCGGCGGGTTGATCGAGGATGGCGAAACTCCAACCGGAAAGTCGTGGAGGGTCAAGATTGGACCCGCAGGAGAAGACGTCCACGAGACGGACACTTTGACCCGCAGCGGGCTCTCGCCGTGTATCCCGATGTTGTTGGTAGGGCGGGCCTGTCCCAGCCCGCCGCCCACCGGATGCAAAACATCATGCTCCGGCGGCGCGCCGGGACGGGCGCGCCCTACCTGCATCACCGGCAACATCGGGATGCACCGGGGCTCTCGCGGCGGCGGAGCCATGGCTTGACGTGGGGGCGGGGTTGGAGAACCGTCAACGCCCTATGAGTCTTGGATGGGTCACGACTTCGGGCTCCCGTTGGGGTCTCCTGCTGGCCTGGCTCTTGATGGAACCGATGAACCTTATCGCAGCGACTCCGATGCCCGCGGCGCCTGTGGCGGCCCGCAAAGAATTCAAACAAACATGGCATGGGCGCGTTTTCGTCGATCCCTACTTCTGGCTGCGCGAGAAGCCATCGCCGGAAGTCGTTCGTCATCTTGAAGCCGAGAATGCCTTCACCGAGGCTGCCACCGCGGCTCTAAAGCCTTTCACCGAGGCCCTGTATCAAGAAATGCTCGGGCGGATCCGGCAGACAGACCTCAGCGTTCCGGTGCGCGACGGGGCGTTTTATTATTACCGCCGGACCGTCGAGGGACTCCAGTATCCCATTGATTGCCGCAAGGCTGCGGCGGCCAACGGAGCCTTCGACGAAAGCGCCAAGGAAGAGGTGCTCTTGGATCAGAACGAGCTGGCGAAGGGGCGGAAATACCTCGCGGTCGGTTTGCGTCAGGTCAGCGACGACGACCGCCAGTTGCTTTTTTCCACCGATGACACGGGGTTCCGGCAATACAAGCTTTACGTCAAGGACCTTGGGACGGGTGAGGTGCGGGGTCCGCTGGCGGAGAGGGTGACGAGCGCGGCGTGGGCCGCTGATTCACGCACGGTTTTCTTCGTGACGGAACATGCGGTCACCAAGCGTTCCGACACTCTCTGGCGGCTGGAGATCGGCGGAGAAACGACCAAAGTTCACGAGGAAAGAGACGAGCATTTCGCCATCGGTTTGGGACGGACGAAGGACAAGCAGTTCATCGGGCTCAGCCTTCAATCGACCGACACGTGGGAGAAACGAATCCTTTCATCCAAGAATCCCCGCGGCGGATTCCGTATCGTGCTGCCGCGGGAGAAGAACCATAAATACGACGTCGAACACCGCGCAGGCGTGCTTTACTTGCGCACCAACAAAGAGGCGAAAAACTTTCGGCTGGTGACCGCGCCGCTGGAGGACCCATCCCCGGCGAAATGGAAAACCGTGATCGAGCACCGGCCCGAGGTCATGCTCGATGAAGTCGAAATGTTTCGTGATTTCATGGTCGTGCAGGAGAAACAAACGGCGCTCAACCGGCTGAGAATCTACTCCTTCGGCACTCGCGAATGGAAGGAAGTGGGTTTTTCCGAGCCCGTCTATAGCGCCGCGCTTTCCAGCACGCCCGAGTTCGCCTCGGGAACGGTGCGTTACCGTTACGAGAGTTTGGTGACCCCTCCCAGTGTTTTCGACTATGACATGGCTGCGGGCGGCTCCACGCTCCTCAAACGCGAGGAAGTCCTGGGCGGGTTCGATCCCGCGCACTACACTTCGCATCGGCTTTGGGCCACGGCAAGGGACGGCACGAGGGTTCCCGTCAGCCTGGTTCATCGAAAGGACCTCAAGCGCGACGGGCGGGCGCCGCTCTGGCTCTATGGCTACGGTTCCTATGGCTACGGCATGTCGGCCGGATTCGACAGCAAACGCCTGAGTTTGTTGGACCGGGGAGTTACCTTCGCCATCGCGCACATCCGGGGCGGCGATGAAATGGGCGAAGCATGGCATGACGACGGCATGCTCATGAAGAAAAAGAACACCTTCAGTGACTTCATCGATTGCGCCGAGTTTCTCGCACGGGAAAAGTGGACCTCGCCCGACCGGCTGCTCATCGAAGGCGGGAGCGCCGGCGGCTTGCTCATGGGAGTGGTGGTGAACGAGCGTCCGGAACTTTTTCGCGCCGTCCACTCCGCCGTTCCCTTCGTCGATGTGATGAACACCATGATGGACGCGAGCCTGCCGCTGACCGTGGGGGAGTATCTCGAATGGGGAAATCCGAATGAGCGCGCCGCCTTCGACTACATGCTTTCTTACAGTCCCTACGACAACCTGAAGAAGCAGGCTTACCCGGCCATGCTGGTGACTTCGAGTTTCAACGACAGCCAGGTGATGTATTGGGAACCCGCCAAGTACGTGGCCAAACTGAGAACCCTGAAGACGGATTCGAATCCGTTCCACTTAAAGACCAGGATGGAACCGGCGGGCCACGGCGGCGCGAGCGGACGTTACGACGCCCTCAAGGATCGAGCCTTCGAGCTCGCCTGGATGTTGAAGCAAGTGGGAATCACCCGGTAACTGCCCTGGCCGCGAGCAGAGCTTCGCAGCCCGCAGGGACGCAAGAAAAAGCCATTTTCATTTTGGGGAGCGCGGCTAGGTCGGAGACCAGCCGCCGCGCGTGGACAGATCCGAAGACTCCAGGTTTTTCAACGTGCTACGGCGGGTCGAAGGACGCCCCAGCTGCGCTCCGGGGCAAAATGTGAACGAGTGCGAAAGAAAGAGTGCTTCCGAACGGTCACCTCAATTCAACGGAATACCTGTCGTCTCCCCGGGACTTCACCATTTTTGCCTGGCCCCAATCCAGCGATGAATCGCTGGGCGTCTGTTGGGCGTCTGTCTTTCGTCCTCCGAGCTGGGCCGTCCTCCAAGTCCACGGACAACAGCGAGGAACCCCTCTTTCTTCGTCCTGTCTTTCTCATTCAGGCCTTGGCAAATCTTCACCATCAAGTGAGTCGGGAGGTTCATCCCGTCCCAACCGACGAAACGCAACTCAAACTCGTCCCGCCAGGAATCCCAACGGGATTCCGTCCCGAAGCCCAAGGTTGCGAGGAACGAGCTACCTTGGGTCACGGTTCGCCCATGGAAACCAACCCCAACGGGGTTGTGACGAAATTCTATTCCCGTTTGGCGGGGTAAAGCCACAACCGCGTTGCGGTTGAATTGATTTCCAAACGTCAACCCAAGGTAGCTCGTTCCTCGCAACCTTGGGCTGGAGGACACAATCCCTTTGGGATTGACGGCGGGATTCCCTCGCCGTGGGCATCGCCCGTTCCGTGGCTCATTGAGAAAACACGACGAAGAACGAGGCCTATCCTTGATGGATCTGGTGAGTGATTCGGAATGGCTCAATCGCCTGGACCTTGCGAAGTTCTATGAAGGGCAACGGCCGTTTTAAGCAAAAGAACTCCGCCGGGCCGGGGTGCGGAACGGTGAGTAAATTTAGCATCAGGTTAGTCGGGAGGATGCAACGATAGCCGTTTAAGTTTAAGGAATCCCGAGTCCGTCGGTGAACTCCGTCCTCCTTGGTCTTCCCTCGGATTTCGCCAAAACTTGGGTGACAATTTTCCATTGGCCCGGGCATAATCCACCTCATGCAAAGATCCTCCTTCTTCCCGCGTTGCGGGATCCTGGGAACCAGGCTGCTGCTGGCCGCCCTCCTGGCGGGGTGGTCCGGGAATCAGGCGTGCGCGGCGGAGTCTAAAATCAGCCATCGCTTCTTCGCGGCCGGAGCTCAAACGCGCATCGTCGGGGAGGACGGGCGGGTCGAGTGGTCCTATCCCCACAATACCCGGGACGGATGGGTGTTGGCGAATGGACGGATTCTCCTCGCGATTTCCAAATCCAAGGAATTTCCCGGAGGCGGTGTGGCCGAGGTGACCCGGGACGGGGTCACCACGTTCGAATGGAAGGGCACGCAATCCGAAGTCAACACGGTTCAATCCCTTCCGAATGGACGCGTTCTCGCCACGGAAGCCGGTCCGAAACCTCGCATCCTGGAGCTCGATCGCGAGGGCAGGATCGCGCTGGAAGTGCCGATTCAATGCCAGCTGACCAACCACCACATGCAGAGCCGAATGGCGCGCAAGCTGGCCAATGGAAATTATCTGGTGCCGCAACTTTTCGACAAAGTGGTGCGGGAGTACTCTCCGGCGGGCAAGATCGTATGGGAAGTGACAACCCCGCACTGGCCTTTCACCGCGATACGCTTGCCGAACGGGCACACCCTCATCAACTGCACGTACGGCAATGTTTCGCTTGAGGTGGATGCCGCCGGCAAAACGGTCTGGCAGCTCTCCAATGACGATCTGCCGGAAAAGCATATCAAGGATGCCTGCGGCGCACAGCGGCTCCCGAACGGCAACACCGTGATCACGAGCTACGGCCACGGCGCCCATCTCACGAAACTCTTGGAAGTCACGCCTGCCAAGAAGGTTGTGTGGACGTACACCGACTCCGCGCCCCACGGGATTCATCATTTTCAGATCCTGACCTCAAACGGCTCGCCGCTGGCGGGTGACCCGATGCGATGAGGTTCCGCGTGGTCCGTTGCTCTCGCCGCAATACTTTAAGTTGTCACAACCCGGTTGGTGAATTGAAGCTCTGAACGATGAGTTGCAAGGTGAATGGCGAAATCCGAAGTGGGCGGCCGAGTCATGCAGACCGTCGAGCCTGCGAATTCGCCGACGGCCCCTCGGCGACGCGGGTCGCATCCGAGGACGCTTTTTTCTCCCGACGAGCCCCGTTCCCAACGTCCCTTCGCCGGTTATGGAACCCGCGCCACGGCAGACAGGGCTTTCTGGGCTCGCGCCTTTGGGTTGTGGCCCTGCTGATGTGCTGGGGGCGCGCCTTGGGTGAAACTTCCGTTTCCCCGGATCAGATCGAATTTTTTGAAAAGAAAATCCGCCCGGTGCTGAGCGAGCGCTGCTACTCGTGTCACAGCGCCGGTGCGGAGAAGCTCAAGGGGGGGCTCCGGCTCGATTCCAGGGACGGTTTGCTTAAAGGCGGGGACACCGGTCCGGCCTTCGTGCCCGGATCCGCTGCCACGAGCCTGCTTCTCAAAGCGATTCGTTACGAGGACACCGATCTGAAGATGCCTCCCAAGAGCCGGCTGCCAGACGCTGTGATCAAGGATGTTTCCGACTGGGTCGCCATGGGAGCGCCCTGGCCCCGGGAGGCGGTGGCGTCTTCGGCCAAGGGGGAGAAGTTCGATCTCGAGGAGCGACGCCTCAAACATTGGGCCTGGCAGCCGGTGGCACCGCGACGCCTGCCTCAAGGCATGGCTCCGGGTTCCTTTCTTTCGGGAATCGATGCATGGATTGCCGTGCGTCATCGGGAGCTCGGGTTGAAAGCCGCTCCGCTCGCCGACAAGGCGGTCCTGTTGCGGCGGCTCTCATTCGATCTCATCGGGATGCCGCCCACGCGCCAGGAACTGGAGGCCTTTCAGGCCGATGCTTCGCCGAATGCGTGGGAAAAGCAGGTGGATCGTCTGCTCGCTTCGCCGCACTTTGGGGAGAGGTGGGCGCGGCACTGGCTCGACTTGGCCCGCTATTCCGAAACCCTTGGGCATGAGTTCGATTATCCGCAATACAACGCCTGGCGCTACCGCGATTACCTCGTGCGCTCGTTCAATCAGGATCTTCCCTACGCTCAATTGGTCACCGAGCACGTCGCCGGGGATCTGATTTCGCCGCCGAGATGGAATGCGGCGGAACATTTCAACGAATCGATTCTGGGCACTTCGATTTATTGGCTCGGTCAACGGGAGCATTCCCCGGTGGACATCCGCGTCCACCAGGCCGAAGTGGTGGACAACCAAATCGACGTTCTCACGAAATCCTTTTTGGGGGTCACAGTGGCGTGCGCGCGCTGTCACGACCACAAATTCGACGCCATCAGCACCCGGGATTATTACGCCTTGTTCGGCATCTTGGGCAGTTCGCGCTATTCGCAAGCGTCGATCGATCCGGCGGATCTCAATGGCGGTGCGATTGAGAAGGCTGCTGCCGCGAAGTCCTCCTTGCGGGCGAGTGTCGCCCAGGCTTGGGTGGAGAAGCTAGGCTCGCTTCATGTGTCCAACCTCGTGGCCCTGGCTGGGGCGGGGGATCCCGTTCACGCTCCCGGGTCGCTTCGTCCAAGCGATCGACTCTTCGTCGATTTCGGAACGGCTTCGGCCCCGGGTTGGTTCCCCGAAGGTGAAGCCCTGGCGGCGGGATTGGCCAAGCCTGGCGATTTTGTTCCCGGATCGAGCAATCGACCGATCGCCTCCCTGGTTTCCAAACCCCAGATTCATAGCGGCGTTCGAGGACGGCGGCTTCAGGGCGTGCTGCGTTCCCCCACGTTCGAGCTCAGTCATCCGTACGTTCATATCCTCGCGGCGGGGAGAGGCACGCGAGTGAGCTTGCCCGTCCACAATTTCACCATGATCCGTGATCCCATTTACGGAGCGCTGCGCAGGCCCATCGCCTCCGAGTCCGCGCATTGGATCACGATGAACGTGGGCATGTGGAAGGGGCTGCAAGGGTATCTTGAGTTTTGCGACCTCACCACGCCGGACCTCGCCGATGATGTCCAGCGCGAGCGCCTGAGTCCTGAAGGCTGGTTCGCCGTCCATCGCATCGTTTTCTCGAACGAGTCCAGCCCGCCGCCGTCCACCAGTCCGGAATCTTCGCTGGAACCGGAGGCGCTTCGCACCCGTCTGATTTCCATCGCGCGGAAGTGGGGATCCCGGGCTGAAGTTGTGCCGGACGAACTCCGCTCTCTGGCCGTCGCTTTGGATCGGGGGATTTTGAACTTTGAGCCGGGAGCTTTGCCCGCCCGGGCGAGTGCGGACTTGGCCGAATGGGTTCGCCTCGAGAACAACCTGGTGGAACCGCGCCGGTCCAGCGCTTTGGTGGAAGGGACGGGCTTGGACGAAAAAGTGTTCGTGCGCGGGAATCCGAAGACACCCGGCGAACTCGTTTCCCGTCGGTTTCTCGAGGCCTTGGGCGGAACCGCCAAGCCTCCCATGCGCGAAGGCAGCGGCAGGCTCGATCTGGCGCGCCACATGACGGATCCCGCGAATCCGCTCTTCACGCGGGTCCTGGTGAATCGCGTTTGGCTGCAACTCTTCGGCCGCGGCATCGTGCCGACCCCGGACGATTTTGGGGTGCTCGGCCAGCCGCCGTCTCACCCTGAATTGCTGGATTGGCTGGCGGACTGGTTCCGGACTGAAGGAGGAGGATCGATCAAACAGCTCCTGCGCCTGATGGCGCTTTCGGAGGCCTACCGAAGATCGAGCGCCACGCACGACGTGGCGACCGAGGCGAAGGATCCCATGAACCTGACCTGGCATCGCATGCCGATCAAACGGCTTCAAGGCGAGGCCATTCGAGACAGCATGCTGACGCTTTCCCGGCGGCTGGACCGGGCCATGTACGGCACGCCGGTTCCGATTCATCTCACCGATTTCATGGAGGGGCGCGGGCGTCCATCCCGCAGCGGGCCGTTGGACGGTGGCGGAAGGCGCAGTGTCTATGTGGAGGTGCGCCGGAATTTTGTTTCGCCGATGATGCGAGCCTTTGACACGCCGGTGCCGTTTACCACCGTGGGACTGCGCACCGTTTCGAACGTTCCCGCTCAATCCCTGATTCTCATGAACGATCCTTTCGTCGTGGCGCAGGCGCGGGGTTGGGCGGCCCATGTATTGTCGCGAGGGAGGATGGCGGACACGGAGAGGATAGCGTTCCTTTATGAGGAGGCTTTCAGCCGCCGTCCAACCCCTGAGGAACGAGACCGGGCGTTGAGATTTCTTACGGAGCAGCGGGCGGATTCCGGCGGCGTCGTGTCCCACGCGGGGGACGACGGAGCGGCTCGCGGAGCCAAAGTCGAACTGGCGGCCTGGTCAGATTTGTGCCACGTTCTGTTCAACGTCAAAGAGTTCATTTTCATTCCCTGACCATGAATTTGCATGCCTATCCATGCCAGCGGCGCGGGCCTCAACCCCTGACCCGCCGGGAGATGTTGCAACGTTGCGCCAACGGTTTCGGGGGACTGGCGCTGGCCGGGTTGCTGAGTGAAACCGGGAATCTATTGCGCGCGGAAACGGGCGGGGCGTCTGCTCCGAATGCCATCGGGATGCGCCCTTCGCATTTCGCGCCCAAGGCTCGGAATGTGATTTTCCTCTACATGGATGGCGGCCCCTCCCAAGTGGACACCTTCGATCCGAAGCCCCGGCTGAATCGCGAACATGGCAAGCCCTTCGGGTTGAAGATGGAGCCGACGCAGTTCAACAACAATGGCAATACCTTCGGCTGTCCGTGGGAATTCAATCGGCACGGACAATCGGGCCTGCCGGTGAGCACACTTTTTCCGCATGTCGCGGGTTGCGCCGACGATTTGTGTGTGATCCGTTCCATGACCGCGAATTTCTCGGAACACACGAACGCAAATTACTTCCTGCATACCGGCCTGGGCCTTTCCGGTCGTCCCAGCGTCGGAGCCTGGGTGAGCTACGGCTTGGGCAGTCAGAACCGGAACTTGCCCGGATTTGTCGTGCTCAATGGCGGGTTGATCCCGCCTGGCGGTCTTGAGAATTTTGGAAGCGGATTTCTTCCTGCGACGTTTCAAGGATCGGTCTTCAAGGCCGGACTCAAGCCCGTCGCCAACATTCAACCCCTTGAGTCGTCCTCGCGGCGGCAGCAGGACAAACTCGCCCTGATGCGCGAGCTCGATCAGACCTGGGTCGATCGCCTCGGGCCTGTTGACCATGTGGAGTCCGCCATCGCCAATTATGAACTCGCGTTCCGCATGCAGGCGGCGGTGCCCGAGCTGATGGATATCCGCGGCGAATCGCCCGCCACACGCGCCTTGTATGGACTCGACGCGCCCTATGATCACACGCGCACCTTCGGGTTGCAGTGCCTGATGGCAAGGCGGTTGACCGAGCGCGGGGTGCGATTCATCGAATTGACCTGTCCGCCCGCCGGAGGAGATCGCTGGGATCAACATGGGGGATTGAAGGCGGGTCATCAGAACAACGCGCGCGCGGTGGATCAACCGATCGCGGGTCTGTTGCGGGACCTGAAATCACGGGGACTGCTGGATCAAACGCTCGTGCTGTGGGCGGGAGAATTCGGACGGACGCCCTTCGCCCAGGGATCCGACGGGCGCGATCACAATCCATTCGGTTTTTCCGTCTGGCTCGCGGGAGGAGGGGTGAAGGGTGGCTTGGCTTACGGAGCCACGGATGATTACGGTTACAAGTCCGTGGAGAACATCGTGCATATGCATGATCTGCACGCGACGATGCTCCACTTGCTGGGCATCGATCACACCAGGCTGACTGTGAGGTTCGGCGGACGCGACATGCGGCTGACGGACGTTCACGGGGAGATCGTCCATTCGATTCTTGCCTGAGGGCGTATTTGAGTTCCCCCTTCCCCGAGAACCCTGACGCCGAGCGGCCGGCCCGGCTGTCGTTGCCCGCCCGGGTGGTGGTGGTCCTCTTGATTTCGGCGGCCTTTTTCTCGGGAGTGGCGATTTGGGCCGGGCAGTTTGTGCAGCAGCGCGATCTCGCCACACCGTTTTGGCTGCGTCCTGCGGTTCTGGTTCACGGAGCTTTGAATCCCGTGCTCTGCGCGCTTTTCGGATGGCTGGTGTGCCAGCATATGCGGGCTGGATGGCATTTCCGCATCAACGTGCCGACGGGTGTGGTGATGGAGGTTGTCTTTGCGGGTTTGGTCGTGAGTGGAGCGGTGCTTCAGTATTGGGGATCGGAACATCGCGACACGGTGGTCTGGGCGCATCGTGTTTTGGGACTGATGCTTCCGGTGGGTCTCGGCATCCATTGGGCCGTGGGTTTGAAGTGGGCCAAGTCGATTCGTTGATGCGCCTTGATTTTTGGGGGGGGTAACCGGGATGCTCTGCCGGTGGAAAGTCCGGGTCAGCCGCTCACCTTAACGGTGGAAGAGGTTCAGGCGTTGCAAAAGCGCCTGGCCGATGTCCGCCACAACATCAACAATCATTTGGCCCTCATTGTGGCGGCAAGTGAGTTGCTGGCGCGCAAGCCGGATGCGGCGATTCGCGTGACCGCCGCATTGAAGGATCCTCCCGACCGGATTGCGGACGAATTGCGGCAGTTTCAATCTGATTTCGAGAAGGCTCTGAGGCTCGTAGCGGAATAGTTCTCAGGCTGTGGAGTTGTAACCGCTTGGCCGGCGGAAGCGTCTAGGCCTCCTGATGCCGATGCGCCCGTCGCCGTCGTGTTCGCTTGATCCTTCCGTCCAACGGATGCGCCCTGGGTTTTTCTTGATTCGGGACTTGGCCGCGCCGCTCGTCCCCCTCTCGTGCGGTGAGAGCCTGGGCTGCGCCCTTGTTTTTCTCCCATCGACATGGATGGGGTCAGACGCGCCGGAAAGTCGTTCCTCTTCCGAGGATGAATTGAACCTCATCGAGAGCGTCCTGGCGGGTGATCCCCAACCTTTCGAAGTGTTGCTGAGACCCCATTTGCCGCGGTTGTTTTCGATGGCCAGGCGATATGCGAGACGGGAAGTCGAGGCGCAGGATTTGGTCCAAGAGATCCTGCTCAAAGTTTATCAGAAACTTCCCGGTTTTCGGCGGGAGGCGCCCTTCGAGTATTGGCTGATGCGGATCGCCGTGCGCACGTGTTACGACTACTTGCGGGCCTGCCGGCGACGCCGGGAGCAGAGTTGGACCGATTTGGATCCCGAGTCGGCCGGACTCGTGGAGAAGTTTCATGCGGCGGAGGGATCGGGGGATTCCGCCGACACGCAGGAGGCGGTTCGACAGTTGGTGCACCAGGTTCTTGAGCAATTGTCCGCTCCGGCACGTCTGGTCCTGACCTTACAGGAGATCGAGGGAAAGAGTGTGAAAGAAATCGCGGCTTTGACGGGTTGGTCGATTCCCCTGGTGAAGGTGCGGGCATTTCGTGCCCGCGCCGAGTTGAGAAAACGGCTGAGCCGGATGCAGCTCGACCAGTACTTGTAACCCGATTCGCCGCGCTTGCGTCTAGAGATGAGCCTGATGAGAGATCCTGATTCCACGGAGCGAAGGTTTTGGGCGATGGCCCGCCGGTGGCCGTCGAATGACGCGGTGCCTCCGACGTTCGAGAAACGCATGTTGGCGGTGCTGCGGGAGGAACTCCGGCCGGATCCGCTTGAAGCGCTGGCTCGCTCGATCTGGAAGGCCGCGGTCTCTTCGCTGGGGGTGATGGCTGTGAGCGTGGTGGTGTGCTGGTATCTTGATTCCGGCATCGACGGTCGCGGATTGAGCGGGGAGGAGATTGAGACCGCACTCTGGGAGTCTGTGGATTCCCGGGAGGAAACATGGTGACTCCCTGGAAAATCATCGCCGCAAGTTTGATTATTTTCGCGGCGGGAGTGGTGACGGGAGGGTTGACCCTGGCTCTTGGTTCACGATTCGTGGATCGAGGGGAATGGCGGGCCCGTTCCGCGCCTCCCGGGTCCCCCGAGCGCATGGAAGCTCAACAGCGCGACTTGTTGCGCCGGATGGAGCGCCAGCTCAGTTTGAATCCGGAGCAACGAGACCTGGCGTTAGGCATCCTGAGCGAAAGTCATGAGAATTTGCGCCGTGCCTGGCAGGGCGTTCACCCGGCCACACAACAGGAGTATCGGAAGATGCGCGCACGGCTGCGGGATATCCTCAATCCCGAGCAACAACGGAAGTTCGATGAATCGTCCAAAACCCGGCCCAAGGCTCACCCCGATCGAGGGTTTCGTGACGGGCCAAGGCGAGGTCCTGTTTCTGGTCCCGAGCAAGGAGACGTTGGTCCAGATGGACCTCCGCGTCACTCGAACGCCGATGGGCGGTAAGCGGGGCGGCGCCCGAGGATCCCGAAGCTCTTCCTGGCTCTCCTCGCCCGCGGATGAAGAACTTTGGAAACCGTATCGGTTGTCCGTAGTGTAGCGCAGGCTGCCCAGCCTGCCGTATCGCCGACGGCCCGGCGGGTGAAGAACGAGGGCCTCCCATGCTCTCCACGCGCCGGGTTCCCTTCGTCGCCCCGCAGGTTGGGCAGCCTGCGCTACAGCAGACAGGGCTGTCTGCGTGACCACGACCACCCGGTCACCGACAACCTCTGGATGCCGGGGTGGCGTGGCAAACCTTCAACAGGCTTCCACCACGGCCTCCGGCCCGCTGAAGCGGAGAATGCGAATGCGAGTTCCCTTGGGAATCATTTCCCCCTGGGTCATGACGTCGAGCAAATCATTCCCGAACTGGCCTTTGCCGCCGGGATGAAGGGTGGAAAAGGCAACGCCTTCCGTGCCCGGACCGTGAGCCGATTGCCGCTGCAAATCCACCGCGGTGCCGACGCCGCTGGCGCCACTGGAAACGAGAGTCTTGTAGATGGGGGTGGACGGGAAGAAGCGGGCGATCATCCACAGCGCGAGGACGGATCCCCCCATGGCGATGACGAGGTCCATGGCCCGGTTGCCGAGTTGCTTCGGCAGGCTGGGAAGCGCGGGCGCGCCAGGGTAGAAATCCATCATCGCCATGACGACCGCGACGAACATCAGAAATGCGCCACTCAAGGCGAGGGCCATGGTGCTGGGGAAGAGGAAGAATTCGGCCAGAAAGAGCAGGGCGCCGATGGCAAACAGCGCTCCGGCCTCGAGTCCGGAAAGTCCGGCCAAGTAACCGCCCAGGAAGTAAAGCGCGAAGGAGGTGATGCCCACGATGCCCGGGAGACCGAATCCCGGGGTCTTGAACTCGATGTAAAGTCCGGCGACTCCCAGGATGAGAAGTAGGGGGTTGAGGGCGGTCAGCCAGGTCGCCAGTTTTTCGGCCCCGGTAGGATTGAAAGGGATGGGGGTGGATTTCTCGAATCCGAGCTTGCGCAGGAGTTGATCCAGGGACTCGACGGTACCGCTGGACAACAGCGCTTTCGCCGGTTCGCCATACTCCTTTTCAGCTTCGAGATTGGTCAGGGTCAAGATGCTGCCCTTCTCATTGATCACTTTGTCCCCGATTTTGACTTCCTTGGTTTTGTCCACCATGGCTTCGATGACGGCGGTGTTGTAGCCGTTCTTTTCGGCGCGAGTGCGGACGAGGGCGCTGATGCCGCTGGTCATTTTCCTTTCCACGGTGTCGGGGATGCCCTGGGTTCCTCCACCCGGCACCATCATGATCGGCGCCGCGGCGCCGATGACGCTCTGATCCGCCATGAAGATTTGCTGCGTGGCCACGGCGATAAAGGCCCCGGCGGAAAAGGCCTTGCGATTGACGTAGGTGACGGTTTGGCCTTTGAACTGCCCGATCATTTCGATGATGTCCTCCGTGACATCCACCCGTCCGCCGTTGGTATCCATGTCGAGGACCAGTAAGTCCGCTTTCTCTTCCATGGCGAGTTTGACGCCTCGCCGGACCAGGAACGACATCGGCGTCATGATGTCGTCGCGGATCGGCAGGATCAGATGTTTGCGGTTTTGAGCCGCGCCCGGACTGGATTCGGCGGTGGGGGTGGCGGAATTTTCGACGCTCGCGCCGTGAACCGTCCCCACCGATGCCAGCAGGGCCGCCACATTGATCAAGCAAAGGATCCATCGCATATCCCAATTATGGTGGAAAAGCCTGGGCTGGGCAAGGGGTCAACGGGCTGGGGGGGATGGATTCGGCGAAGAAGATTCTCCTTGCAGGCGCCGGAGCATCGCCTCGGAGATGCCTGAACCGGGCTGGCCGAAGCCGGCGACCACCCGGTTGGCGATCTCCGAAAGCGGAGGCAAAAGCAGGTGCGGGGTGGAGGCGTAGCGTTGCTGGAACAGGGCGTGTGTTTGTTGCGCAAGGCGGGAGTATCCGTTGGCCTGATCGTCATCGCCGAGCGCGACATTGACGTAGTAGCGGGTGATAAAGCCCTCGATCAAAGCGCGGACCTGGTCGGGTTTCCCCCGCTCGACTTTCTCGGAGACGGTGCTGACGACGAAAGAATCCAGGTCGTATTCGGCCGGAATGGTGCCGGGGTATTGGGTGCGCACCAGATTGAACCAGCGGGCGGCCTGCTCGATCCGGTTGTGGGTGTAGAGATAGTACACCGCCGACAAAAGGAATTGCTTGTGGGCTCGGACCACGGCGAATTGCTGCTCGGGCTCCTCCTTTTTCATGTCTTCGAAGACACGGTGAGCGTTGTCGATCATGTCGAGGTTCGGACCGAATTCGAGTTTCCGGTCGATCGGATTGGCGATGAGCCTTCCGCGCCGAAAACATCCGTCGATCCCCTGCCAAACCAGGCGCCGCAGCCGGATGGTGTCCACCTGGTGTCCTCGATCCAAGCCCAGGGCGGCCCAATAGATGGCGTGGGATTCGGGCACTCGCCAATCCAGCGGCCCGTATTTCTCGTCCACTTTTGCCATCCAAGCGGGGTCGAGCCGGAGCGCTTTGAACAGGGCTTGGGCGCGTTGGGATGCTTCCTCGGTGGCGGGTTTGAGCAGGTCGTCGTAGCGTGGCGGGCGGCCGAGAAAATGTGAGATTTCCGTGGCCAGGGCTTCCTTGTAGTAGGCGTTGGCCTCGTCGGTTTGTTTTCCGATTTTGTCGAGATAAAACCAGGCCAGTTCGCGGTAGATCTCAGGTTCACGAGGATTGTACCTCAAGGCTTCCTCGCGGAGCAGTTGCAGTCCGCTCTGGATCCACGACCAGCGGTCGGCGGGGGCGGAGAATTGTTTGGAGACGCCGTAAACCATGTTCCAGGCCTGGATGCACCAGACGGTGCTGAAATCGGGTTGCAGCTTGGTGATCCAGTGGGCAAGAGAAACGAGTTCGAAGTATTGTTCCTGGTCCTGGAGTTTGATGGCGCGCGCCCAGAGGATATTGGCAAGCAAGCCGCGGAACCCGCCAAAGGCGATCGTCGTGAAGGCGATCATAGGTGGAGCCTTTTCGAGTGTGAGCTCGCCGCTCAGGCCGAGGATACCTCGCGCCTGGCTCAAGTCCCGCTGGAAACGAAGTCCGAGAAGCGGGCCCGCGAGGATGCCGAGGATCAGCAAACCGGTGGTGAGGTGGCGGTTCATCCGGTTCTGGAGATTTCCCTTCGGGTGAGGATGAGCATGCCCGCGACGGCGGTCATGCCTCCCAGCGCCAGAGAAACCTGGCCGGCCGCCTGCAAGACCTGAACCCATGGGATGCGCCGTCCCGTGCTGAGGGCGGCGATTGGCGAAACGCTTTCCACCGGCCTGGAGAGGTAGCTGAAGACCTTGGCCATGGGCACGAAGAACCCGTCGAAAAGGCTGCCCTCGGACCGGCCGGTCTCATTATCGAAAGAAGCAATGGTGCCTTCGCGAACGACTTCCGCGAAGGTCTCTCCCGAGAGTCCCGCCAGGAACAGACTGACGACAAGAACGGTGGCGACCGGAAAAGAAAGGAAGACCCCGGCGGTGACGCCGAGGGCGGCGACCAGCGCGATCCAGCAGGCAATGACGGTCAACCCCCGGGCATAGTTGGCCAGGAAACTTCCCTCGGGAAAGAGCACCGCAAGGCCGTCTTCCATCCGGAAAAGCAGAGTGGCGGCCGCTCGATTCTCGCAAAGGATGTCGAGTTTGCCCTGGGCGTCGAGGAGGCCGGGCGGGAGCGGGATTTCGTGCTCCACACCGGCGCCGAGATGGAGTTCTTGCCGGAAGGCTTTCGGGTTGTTGTCGCCGCCGACGATCCACACCGTGCGGAACAAGCCGTCGGCGGAGGCATGGGCGGCATGGAATTGGACACGGAGCGAGATGGGTTTGTTGCGCCGGACCTCGGCTTGCGGCCCAAGATCCACCACCCACCAACGGCGGTAACCTGGCGCCACGGTTTCATGAAGGGCGCGGACTTCCGAAGCCACTTCCTTCAGGAGGACATCTTGGGGGACATTGTTGAGGGGGCGTTCTTTCCGGCGTTTCTCGGCGAGAAGGGTCGCATCGCGGGTGAGGTCGGGTGAGGGTTCGCGACGTTCGCCGCGGGACACGAGGATTTCGCGCCGGAGTTTTTCCTGTTCTCCCGGGGGGAGTTCGCGGGCTTGCCATTCCAGAGCGGCGTAGGCGGCGGTTCCGGCGAGGATCAGGAGGCCTATCTGGACGACCATGATGCCGATCCATTTGCCGAGCCAGATTCGCCAGCGCGAGATGGGTTTGCAAACGAGCATTTGCAGTTGGCCGCCCTCGAGATCGTTGGCCATGGCGGCGCAGGCGAGCCAGAGCGTGGAAATGGCGAGGAGCGCGGTGATCAGGCTGAGGGAATAGGTCACCAGCACCTGGGCGAACATTTTCGCCGTGCCATTGTGCCGGATGAGGGAAGGCAGAACGATCACGCTGAGGAGAAGAACGGCGGAAAGCATTTGCGCAAAGCGCATCCGCAGTGCCGATTGCACGGTGAGCGTGGCGATGAAACGGATCTCCTGCATGCGAGGTCGAGGGCGAAGGGGGGGCGGACGATCAGGAATGGGTCCGTGGAGGCCCTGGCTTGACCAGGCTCGAGAGCTTGCCCTCAGCCTCGCGCAGGCGGGGGTCGGGTGCGGGTTCCATGGTCGAGGGGGTGGGTTGCGGGGGCGAGATGGAGGGTGCTGCGGTCAGTCGGTCGAGTCGCGCGGCGTCGCCGGCATCGTGGAGCGGTTCGCGAGGAGTCTCCGGCGTTGTGGATGCTGGGGCGGGCTTGGGGAGAGGTGCTTGGGCTAGCCGGTCCAAAATGCGTGGGCCTGTTTCGGGGGAGAGACTGTCCCCTCGAATGAAGGCGGCCACTTGATTGCCGCTGGTGGCCCCGGAGGTTTGGCCGCCGGCGTGGCGGGCCTTTTCCACGATGTCGAGGAAGAGCGACTCCAAGGTGCGGGAGGGGGTTTCGAGCCGGATGTTCTCGGCGGGAACTTCTTTGGAGAGCAGCGAGATCATGGACGCCACCGTCTCACGCGAGAGGGCGGGCGTGGTGACACGCAAGCTGTCGGGTGTCGCGAGCAATTCTTTCATCGAGCCCAGCGCCTGCACCTTGCCTCCGTAATAGACGACCACCCGGTCGCAGACGTCCTCGACATCGGCGAGGAGGTGGCTGCTGAGGATGACGGTTTTGCCGCGGCGCGCGAGGGCCAGGATGAGATCTTTGACCTCGCGACATCCGACCGGGTCGAGACCGGCGGTGGGTTCGTCGAGGATGACGAGATCGGGATCGTTGATCAGAGCCTGCGCGAGGCCAATCCGCCGTTGCATGCCTTTGGAGAATTCCCCCACGGAACGGCGCTGCACGGATTTCAGCCCGACCATTTCCAGCAGTTGTTCCGTGCGCCGCTGACGTTCGGCTTTGGACAACCGGAAGATGCCGCCGAACAAGTCCAGGGTTTCCTCGGAATTCAGAAAGCGATACAAGTAGGATTCTTCAGGAAGATAACCGATGCGTGCTTTGGTGGGAACGTGGGACGGATGGTGGCCGAACACTTCCACGTGGCCGCTCGTGGCGTGAAGGAGGCCGAGCAGGATCTTGATCGTGGTGGACTTGCCGGAACCGTTGGGGCCGAGCAGTCCGAAGACCTCGCCTTGGCGGACATCGAAATCAACGCCATCCACGGCGCGGGCACGCGGACGCCCCCAGAAATCCTTGAAGACCCTGGTTAGGCCGCGAATGACCACGACGGAACCGCCGGGGTTTTCGGAATGGGACGGTGAGCGATGGGGGAGATTCATGCGGGTCGGAAGAGGGTGAAATTATCCCGCGAGTTCGCGTCCGCGGAAACTGAGCAGCGCGAGGGAGAGGGTTCCGATGAGGAGGCAGGCGGCGTAGGCGCCGGATTGGGCGACGTAAGACCAGGGGATCGTTTTGCCCGGGGTCAGGCCATCGGCGACCCAAAAGAGTTGTAGATTAGGGAGGGCGGCCCGGGCCAGTTGAGCCCAGGAAGCGTTTTGGGCGAGGGCGTTTTGCAGCAGGTAATCACTCATGAGCCCGAGGAGAAATATTCCGGAACAGAGAGCGAGGGTGGGTCCGACGTCGAGGCGCGTGGTGCAGGCGAGGGCGATGGCGCCGAGAATGAGCAGGGCCATCAAGAGGAGCACGGTCGCGGGGATGAGGCGCCAGTCGATGCCTTGCCCCCAAGTTTGGAATTGGCCATGCCGGTCGAAGCTATTCACCCCGAGAAACACGAGGGACATGAGCAGGGCGAGTGCCAGGGAGGAATCGCCCACGAACGGGCGGTTGCCGAGGTAGTTGGCGACTGCTCCGTAGGCGAGGGCTCCGGCGATCGCCGCGAAATAGAGGCTGGCGGCGAGACGGTCGGGGGCACCGGTGACGTCGAAGGCCATGCGGCTGGCGAGAAGCGCGCAGAGACCCAGGAGGGCGAGGGCGAAGGCCAGGGCGATGCCCAAGCCGGTGAATTTGCCCAGGAGAAAGGCGAATCGTCCGACGGGTTTGGCGAGCACGGTGAGGGCGGTGCCCGCGCGAATCTCACGCGCGAGGGTGCTGGAAGCGCCGAGCACCACATAGAACAGCCCGGCGAGAAAGACCAGGGCCAGCACCATGTTCTTGACCAGGCGGGCGTCGTCGCCGAAACCGAAATAGTAGACGTTGGCGGAAAGACCGATGAACGAAGAAGCACCAAACAAGACGATCAAGCTCGCCGGCTGCCGGAGCAGTTCGGCGAAGGCGTTGCGAGCGATGAGCCAGAATGCCATGATCCGCGCTCATCCTCGCGTCATTCAATTTCGGTTGGCAAGAGAGGATTGGGTTTCCTGGACGGGTGTTTTGCACTTTCGTGAAACCTTGTCGCGGGGCTGGTGTTGGCTACAGTGACTGAGATGTCAGCGGTGAATGATCCCGATGCCGACTTGATGCTCCGCGTCAAGCGGGGGGACATGCGTGCTTTCGAGACTCTCGTTGAAAAATACAAGCAACCCGTCGCCCATCTCATCTTTCGTTCCCTGCCGGATGCGGCCGAGGCCGAGGACTTAGCCCAGGCCGTCTTCATTCAAGTCTATAAATCCGCCGGGCGCTATCAAGCAGCCGCTCGCTTCTCGACCTGGCTCTTCACGATCGCACGGAATCTCTGCCTGAACGAAATCCGGCGCCGGAGCCGGCATCCCACCGAGGCTTTGGAGTCCGGGTCCTCGGAGGATGACGCACCTCCCCGGCAATGGGAGGACGACAAGGCGCCGACGCCGGGGGACCGGGCACTCGAGGGCGAACTGGAACAGCGCATTCAGGAAGCGCTCCACGATCTTCCGGAGAGTCAGCGGACGGCGTTGTTGCTCTGCCGCAACGAAGACATGGCATATGAGGACATTGCCCAGGTGCTGGGGTGTTCGCTTTCCGCGACCAAGTCGTTGATCCATCGGGCCCGCGAAACCTTGAAATCGAGGTTGAAACCTTACTTGCAGACCGGCGTCTGGAAGGCCTCCAGAGGTTCGAAAGCATGAAGATGAATCGGTCCGAAACTTTTCACCCGGCGTGGTGATTCTCATTCAGGCCTCGAGAACATGAACGATACCGAATATCTCCAATGGGTCGAACTCGGGTTGCGGCGAACGCTCACTCCCGCTGAATCCGAGCGATTCGAGCAATGGCTCGCGGCACACCCCGAACATCGGGAGCACTGGATCCTGGATGAACGATTGAGCACTTCACTCCGCTCCTTGCCCGACAGGGAGCTTTCTCCCCGATTCACCCAGCGCCTCCTGGGCCGGATCGAACACGAGGAGTCCATCGTCCGTTCGGGGGATGCGCCTGTCCAGCCGAGCCTCGCCTGGGCTTGGTTGCGGCGTTGGGCGAGGCCTGCCGCCCTCGTTGTGGTGTTGGCCGCGGGCGGTGTCACGGCGGTGCGCTCCACTCAAAACCGCGAGTTGGCCGACCAAGCGCGGAACGCCGTTTGGTTTGCCCAGCTTGCCAGCTTGCCGGCAGGTTCCTCGGTGCCGGCGGGGTCGGCTTCTGGTTTAACCTGGCTGCAAGATTACGACGCGATTTCCCGGCTGCCTTCCCTGAACGAGAGCGGCGCGCGGGCGGATACCGAACTGCTGGCTCTCCTCAAATAGCATTCACTCGTGCGCCCGGCTCAAGTCCATTTCTCCTGTGAAGCGAGCGTCCTCTGTAAGGGGGCGGTTCTTCGCGACTTGAGTCGAGGCATTGCGAATGGAGTTTTTTTATGCGCCAGCGTGTTCGCTTTTTTGACGTTATCGCCGGCGGGTCTCCACGCCGCCTCGGTGCCGGTGCCCACAAAAGAAGTGTCCTCCCATTCGATCGAACAATTCCGGAAGCTCCTTTCGATGCCGCAGAAAGACCGCGCCGGCATGCTTGGTTCGGAATCCGAAGTTCGGCGCAAATTGCTCGAAAGAAAACTCGCGGAATACGACGCCTTGCCGCCGGAGGAGCGTGAATCGAGATTGCGCGTCACCCAGTTGCGCGCCTATCTCTTGCCATTGATGACGGCGCCGCCGGACAGCCGCGCCTCACTGTTGAGTTCAGTCCCCGGGGAATGGCGGCCCGTGATTGAGCAGCGGCTGCAATTGTGGGATATTCTGCCGCCCCCGCTGCAGAAGGAGGTGCTCGCCTACGAAAGCACGATTCACTTTTTCCTGCGCCTCGAATCGAGTCCGCCCTCGAGCCGCGGCGCGATCAGTGCCTCGATGACCGAGGATCGCCGCCGGAGCATGGAAGCGAGCCTGACGGAATTCCAGGCGTTGGATCCTGACGAACAGCGGCAGGCCTTCGAGCGGTTTCAGGGTTTCTTTGGGTTGAGCGAGTCGGACCGGCAACGCGCCCTGCGCCAGCTTGCCAAGTCCTCGAAACTCCAGGTGGAACCCTTCTTGAACACGTTGGCTTTGATGAACACCGCTGACCGGCAAGGCCTTTTCGAGAGCTTCCAAAAGTTCGCCAAGCTCACACCGGAAGATCGATCTCTGTTCTTGGTGAACGCGGAACGATGGGAAGCCATGGATCCCGGCGAGCGTCGTGCCTGGAGAGGGATTCTGACCAGCCTGCCTCCGCTGCCCCCAGGGTTCGAGGCCGTCCGTCCGAGTTTGCCCGGTGCGCAGCCTGCGAGCGCTCCCCTTCCTGCCCTGAATACCGTGCGTTGAGGTTTCGAGTTTCCGCCGCCCTCCGGATGAGCGAAAGCAATCCCACCTCCCCCGTAATGGTCCGTCTGGCCTCACTCAAGGATCCCGCGGCCTTTCGCGCCCGACTCGACGAGTTAGGTCTGAGTTTGCCCTGTGCCGACACCCTGCTCTCCGGCGCCGAGTCGCCACTGGCCCGCCCGATTGAATCACCTCGCCTCAACGGCAGGCGCCTGGGCAATCGCCTGGCCATTCACCCCATGGAAGGTTGGGATGGCACGGCCGACGGACGCCCCAGCGAACTTGTTTTTCGTCGCTGGAGTCGATTCGGGCGCAGTGGCGCGAAACTCATTTTCGGCGGGGAAGCCATGGCCGTGCGGCCGGACGGACGGGCCAATCCCAGGCAGTTGATTCTCCAGGAGTCCACACGAAACGACCTCGCCGAACTGTGCCAGTCGCTTCGGAAGTCGCATCGTGACCGATTTGGAAGTGATGAGGACTTGGTGGTTGGATTTCAGCTCACGCATTCCGGCAGATTCTGCAAACCCCGTTCCCAGGATCGTTTTGAACCACGCGTGGCCTTTCGTCACCCGCTCCTCGACGCGCGGTTTCGCGTCACCGACGATTCGCAAGTGTTCACCGATGCCGAACTGGACACGCTCGGCCGGGATTACGTGGAGGCCGCGCGCGTGGCTCGCGAGGCGGGGGCCGATTTCGTGGACCTCAAACATTGTCACGGATACTTGCTGCATGAACTGCTGGGCGCTCACACCCGTCCGGGACGTTTCGGCGGCTCCTTCGAGAATCGAACACGATTCCTGCGCCAGGTTGTTGAAGGGATACGCGCCGCCGGCAATCCTATCGATCTGGCGGTGCGGTTGAGCGCGTTCGACCTCGTTCCATTCCGGCCCGACCCCGAAACCTCCGCCCCCGGCAAGCCGGGTCCTGGCATACCCGAGGATTTTTCGAAATGCCTGCCGTATCGCTACGGGTTCGGCATGGACCCACAGGAACCCACCACGTTCGATTTGTCGGAGCCTTTGCGGTTTATGAAGCTTTGCTCAGAACTGGGCGTCAAGATGCTCAATCTGACGGCGGGCTCGCCTTACTACAATCCGCACTTGCAGCGTCCGGCGGCTTATCCGCCCTCGGACGGTTACCAGCCCATGCACGATCCCCTTGTGGACGTCGTGCGTCAGATGGACGTGGTCCGGAAGTTCAAACGCGAGGCCCCGCCGGGCTTGATCGTGGTGGGGTCGGCTTACACGTATCTCCAGGAGTTTCTGCCTCACGTGGCGCAGGCGGCGGTGGCGGAAGGCTGGACGGATGTCGTTGGGCTGGGACGGATGGTGCTGTCGTATCCTGAGTTGATGGCCGACGTCCTGGAAGGAAGGGCGCCCGACAAGAAGCGCATCTGCCGCACCTTCAGCGACTGCACGACGGCGCCGCGCAACGGATGGATCAGCGGTTGTTATCCGCTGGATCCGGATTACGCCGGCCACCCGGAGGCGACTGTACTCAAGGCCTGGAAGAAGGGCAAATCATCGACGGGCAGTGCGGCCTGAAGCACCGGCTATGGACGCGGTCACGATGGCGTGGTGCAAGCGTTGACCGAGTTCGCCGCGTCTCGCGACGAAGGTGTATGAAACATCCGGGCCAGGAGTGGCCCCCGTGCTGCGCCACGGAGTAGTCCCAACGCGCGACGGCTCTGGAACCCAGCGACCGTCTCTTCGCGCCGGATTTCGATTCCCGCGACGGGCCTGATCACCCGCATCAGACCCTGCACCTCGAACCCCACCTCCTCCCTCCGCAACGCGCCGAGCTTTTCTGGGTCCGATCACGGCCTGGCCGCATGGCGAGCCGGGGTTCACAGCGTTGGGACAAATTTTTTCAAAATGATCTTGCGGGCACGGCATGATCGACGTTAATTGCAAACAGTTCGCAATAATAACGCCACACGCTGATTCATGATCAACCTTTCACTCCCGACGATGTTATGAGTTTCAGCCGATGTCCGTGGTTCCTCAAGTTGGTGTTTCTGGTCCACCTCTGCGCGCTATCCCGGGACATCCCGGCCCTGGCGCAATCCTCCAAGCCCCCGTTGCGCATCGTCGCCACCACCACCGACGCGGCCAGTTTGGTCCGGGAAGTGGGAGGTGGCGAGGTGGCTGTGTTCTGCCTCAGCCAAGGCCCCGAGGACCCTCACACGATCGAGATCAGGCCGAGCTTCGTGCGGGAGTTGGACCGGGCTGAACTGCTGGTGCAGGTCGGACTCGGCATCGAGAACGCCTGGCTCAAGGATTTGCTGGCAGGCGTGCGCAAACCGGACGTGAAACCGGGCGGCGCCGCGAACTTGAATCTGGGACGAGGGGTGAGGCTGTTGGAGGGAGTGGAGGGGACGGGGATTCCGGGCAGTTTTCACGAGGAGGGCAATCCTCACTATTTACTGGATCCGATGGAGGGATTGCGGTGCGCCAAAGTGATTCGGGACCGTTTGACCGCGTTGCGCCCCGATCGAAAGGCCGTGTTCGAGAGCCGTTATTCCGCGTTCAGGGACAAGCTGGCCGTGGCGCTGGCCGGAGAGGAATGCGCCAAAGACGAGGACTTCGAAGAGGTGGTCTTGCAATTTGAGACGGCGAAAACCAAGGGCGAATTGGACGCGCTCCTGATCCAGCACAAGCTTGGCGGCTGGCTGGCTGCGGCGCTCCCTCATCGGGGGTTGCCGGTCGTGGGTGATCACGATTTGTGGCCTTACTTTGCGCGGCGCTATGGTCTCGAAATCGCCGGTTATTTGGAGCCGAGCCCTGGAGTGCCTCCCACGGCCAAGCATCTCGATGGGTTGATTGCGTTGATGAAATCGAAACGGGTGGGAGTCATTTTGAGTGCTCCCTATTTCGAAACCCGGCACGGCCGATTTGTGGCTCGGCACACGGGAGCCAGGGTCTTGGAGATGGCTCACCAGACGGGAGGACGCAAGGGCACCGAAGACTATTTTTCGATGCTCCAATTGAACTTCTCCCGGCTGATCGACGGACTGAAAGGGGCAAAGTGAATTTGGACCTGCTGACCGTCCCCAAGGCGAATCCTCTTCCCGCCGATCCGGCAGCAGGCCGGGGCTCGCCGACGAACGCTCCATCGGCCCCAAAGCCCATCTTGACGGTTGAGAGGGCCACCCTTGGCTACGGCCGGCATGTCGTCCTTCGTGACGTTAGCATGGACATTCACCAGGGTGATTTCTGGTGTTTGCTGGGGCCAAACGGGGAGGGCAAGACCACGCTGTTGAAGGCGATCCTGGGAGCCATCCGTCCGAAAGGGGGCAAGTTCACGCTCAGAGCGGATTTCGCGAATCGTACGCGCATCGGACTCGTGCCCCAGGAGTCCGAAATCAACACCAAAGTCTCCACCACGGTCGAAGAGCTCGTTTTGACGGGAGTGGTGGGATTGTCGTTGGATGTCTCGACCCGAACGGCCCGGCTGAAGCACGTCCTGGAGTTGATGGGGTTGAGTTTGTTGCGGAGGAGGGATTTCTGGACGCTTTCCGGCGGCCAGCGTCAGCGGGCGTTGGTGGCGCGGGCGCTCATCCGGGATCCTTTGCTGTTGATTGTGGACGAGCCGACGGCGGGACTGGACTGGGCGGCGGCCACCGGATTGCTCGAAACCATCTCCGACTTGAGCCGGAACAAGGGCATCACGGTCTTGTTCGTGACGCACGACTTGAACATTGCGGCGCAACGCGCGAGCCACGTGGCGTTCATCCGCCAAGGTCGCGTGATCGCGGGCCGACTGGGGGAGACGTTCAATCCTGAGAATTTAAAGGCGGCGTTTGGAGTTCCGATCGAATTGGTTCGTGACCGCCAGGGCGTGTGTTCGGTCAGGGTGGCGACTCCCACGCAGGAGGGTGGATGATCAGCGCGTTCTTAAATTCCTGGCCGCTGTTTCAAGAAGCCTATCTTGCCGCGCTAAGCTGCGGGGTTTTGCTTGGAGTGTTAGGGGTTTGGGTGGTGGCGCGGGACGAGTTGTTTCTGGCCGCAGCCGTGGCCCAAGCGTCCGTCCTAGGCCTGGCCCTGGCCTTGACCTTCGAATGGCCCAGTTCCGAGATTCCGGCCATCGGGCTTTCCGTGGCGGTTGCTTGGGCGGCGGGCAAAAAGGTTTCGAGAGGAGGATTGGGACGCGATGAAGTCACGGCCTGGGCTTTTCTGCTCGGTTCCAGTCTGGCGGTTCTGGTTCTGGCCCGGTCGCCGTTAGGCATGAAGAACGTCCAATCGGTTCTGAGTTCCTCCATTCTCGGCGCGAGCCCATTCGAAGCCGGAATGTTTGGCCTGCTCGCAGCCGGGGCGTTGGCGATGGTCCGGATCCAGCGCGAACGGTTCGTCCTCATCTTGCTTGATCCGGTGATGGCGTCCGCCGTTGGCTTGAGCGTGGGGGCCTGGTCGATGGCCATCTCAACGACGCTCGGGCTGGCCTCTGGAATGGCGATCCGGTCCACCGGCCTGCTCTTCACCTTTGGCTGCCTGGTGTTGCCGGCGCTGGTGGCCAAGAATCTGTGCCGGGAGGTGCGTCCGATGTTTTGGGTCGCACCCCTGGTCGCGAGTTCGGCGGTGATCATCGGGCTGGTGCTCGCTCACCATTTCGATTTTCCCCCCGGTCAGTTGGTCGTGGCCGTGCTGGCCGCACTGCTGGTCGCGGCGTGGGTGTGGAGGGAGTTGCGGACGCGCATGGAGGCGTGAAATGGAGGCGCATTCTCTCAGGAATGGGATCGCGGCGCTGCTGATGACGCCACCCGGATCGGGAGCGGCATTTGGGCCGCTTTGTGACGAGGATCCCGCCCCGTCGCATTTTGTGAATCGGCCTGGCCGCCGCCTTCGCGACCATGAATCCTGCGATTTGCGCTCCGTTCGGTGTCCGGTTTCAAGGGTTGCCGGATGGGTTGAGCCGCCGGACGGAGCGCTCTCGATGCTCGGCGTCAGTTGGGCCAGGAGAGGCCGGAACGATTCTCGTTCGTCCCGTGCCCGCTGGCTTGCAGTCCCCCATCCAAACTCGGGAGTGAAATGAGCAAAGTTCTGTGTTTTCTGCTCGTTTTAGGGGCGCTTGGAACTGGTTGGGGGCAGTCAGTGCAGGAGGCGCCTGTGGCCGAAGTTGTCACCGAGCACTGTGACTTTCTCATCCAGTACGACCCGGCG
>VHDF01000053.1 GCA_016871495.1 Verrucomicrobiota bacterium
AGGTCGCCGGTCTGGTGGTTGTCGAGGCTTTTGATCATCTCGGTCGCGATATTAATATTTTCCGTGAAATCGGTGATGATGATTTGTTTGAGGCGCTCGTTGACTTCGGCGACGCCTTTTTCCGAGAGAACCGGTTTGAGTTTTTCCTTCATCTCGGCCGGCTGCACGTGTTGGAGCTGGACGATTTTCACCAGGCGCTGGCGTCCGATGGGAATATCGCTGCGCGAGGCGTCCAGCAATTCGGGACTCAGTTTGGGTTCCTTGCCTTCCGGGACGATGAGCAGGGACTGGCTGGATGCGATGATATTGAAACCTTCCAGCGAGAGCGCGCGATAGACCAGATTGATGGCGTCGCGTTTGCTCGTTTTCTTGCTGCTGACGATGGTGATCTGGCAGTTGGCCTGCGGGTGTTTGATGACGCTCTTGCCGGTTTGTTCGGCGAGCCACTGCACAATCATGTTGATGTCGGCGCCTTGAAAGCTGACCTGGACGCCGTCGGGCGGCGAGTTCGTTCCCTGCGCGGGCGGTTGGGTGGAGGGCGGTGCTCATGGCGGGGGGGAGGAGGATTCTGGGCCGGGAGGCCGAGCGAGACGGAGAGCAGGGCGGCGAGGGACACCATCCGAAGCCAGTCGGGAAAGAAAGATCGGGAGGGAGTGGGGGGGTCATGGTAGGGTCTCCGTTTTTTTGGGCATGAGGCTTTCGCTTCCGAAGCCGGAAAAAATCGTCAATTCCTTGGTTTGCTTTTCGTGCTCGATGAGCACCCGGTTTGTGCCGACCTTGAGCAATTTCACCTCTCCAAGCATGGCTCCCTCCTTGAAGAATCCCGTCTGGCCGGTGGCGGTGCGCAAGAGGGCTTGATCTTCCGCGACGCCGAGCAAAGCCATCGGGAGCGGGCGTGACACCGGTCCGAGAATTTCGCTCTGAACGACTTTGTCGAGCCGGGCCTGCACCACAGGGGGGAAATGGGTCATGCTGGGCGGTCCGCCTGCGCCGCGGCCCCTTCCCATCATGGGACCGCCCGGAAAACCTGGAGGCGGACCTGGGTGCACCGCGGGTTTCGCGGCGGTGGGGGCCGCGTTGGACGAGGTGGAGGCGGTATGGGTCGTGGAACCAGCGCGGGCGTTGGTCTCGGTCAAGGGAATGGGGTTGGTGGCCGTGTTCGTCGAAGCCACCTTTGCCAAGACCAGGTTCGTCTGTGCGGGGGTTGGGGTGTTTGAATGGGTGGAGGCGGTGTGGGTTCCGGCAAGAGTGTTGGCCGCATTCGACGTGGACGCTGAGTGGGTGGTTTGGAGGGAAGCGACGGGTTTGGCTTGCGGGGTTACGCCGGACCCGGCAGTGGGGTTTGCCGTGGCGTTGGTGGCACTTTTGTCATCTGCCAGGGTGGGCACCTTGGGAATCGTGATTCCCGCGAGCGGATTCGAACGGAGGCTGATGCGAGCCAGTTGTCCGAGGAGCAAAACGGCCAGGACCAGGGTGGCGGCGCGCAGGATCCGAGGAAGAGAGTCAAGCACGGGGACCTCCTTCCACGGGCCATTTTTCGAAATTGAGGAGCACGACTGTCATGGAGACTTTGGTTCCCCCGCGCATGGGATCCGCCGAGAACTGCACCGAGTCGATCACGAGCGGGAAGCCCAGTGTTTTCAAATTCTCCATGAACATCAGGATCGCGGGAACTTGTCCGGATCCCTCGAAAAGGAACGTGGCCAACTCGCGTTCACTCCCCCGGCTGACGGTTTCGCGCACCATGGTGAAAACGATGCCGCCGCCGCGCGCCGTGTTCTGGATGGCGTCGCTCGCATCGGCGGCCAGGGTCGCGGAATTCAATTTGGCGGGGTCGATCCTGGTTGTTTCCATCCACTTCGCCAATTGCTCCGCCTTCGCTTCATACGGAAGAATCTCGCGTCGGAGATTCTCGGCATCCTGGCGCAGTCGCTCGTAGTCCGCCAGAGCTCTTGAATCCCCAAAACAGGGCGAGGTAGAGGACGATGCCGATCGCGGCGTAGCGAATCGTTTTTTGGTCTCGAGAGGACAATCCACTCATGGGCTAGGCTTTTTGGGGACCGGCGGCGGGCGGGTTGGTGGCGCCGTCCGTGGTTTTCGCGGGGGCGTTCGTGGCGGGGCTGTTCGTTTTGGGAAGAAACTTTTCGAGTTCCGAGGCGGGCGGGCTCAAGTTGAGAGCCTCGCGTTCGGCCAGGGGTTTCCATTGCGCCGTCATGCGGACGTTGAGCATTTGTTGTCCTTGAATCAACGATTGCTCCTCGATGGTCGCGCTGGAGAAAAAGCCGGAGGCGAGCAATTTGGAGCGAAAGGCGCCGACCTGTTGGGCATCGCGAAGGCTGAGGCGGATGGAAACCTCGCCGCGGCGGTTCATGTTGAGGCCGTTGAGGCGAATGCCACCGGGTGAGGATTGGGCAATGACATAGAGCGCCTCTTGGAAGGTCGGCTGATTCTCGCGGAGGTAATGCAGGAATTGATGCTCCCGGTCGATCAGGGCCAGGCGGGATCGATCGGCGCGAAAGGCTTGCATGCGGCGCTCCAAACTCCGCTTGAAGAGCCATGGCTCGAGCCAAGGCGAGGCGATGAGAGCCAGGAGCAACAACGCGGGCACGTTCAAGCCCTGGTTTAAGGCGGCGCAAAGCAAAGGAGCCCACGAAGCGGAGTGCGTGACGTAGATCGGACGAGCGGGATTCAATCCTCGCAAGACTGAAAGCACCGGATCCAGGGCGGGGATCAACAGGTCGAGAACCGGCTGTTCACCTCCGCCCTTCTGACCCGCGGCGCGGTCCAGGCGTTCCTTGGCTTCCGCCTGACTGAGGGAAGCTGGCGTCGCGATGGCGCGAAGCAGTTCCGTTTCCCCGCAGGCAATCTGGCGGGCGGCGACGGGCTGACCGTCCTCGAAGACCACCCATTCCGATTGCTCGCTTCCGACATCGAGCAGGGCGAACTTCGAAACATGAGGTTCAACGGAAAGCGCCCTGACACTGGCGGCCAGCACGTAGGCGGGCGCCAATCCAGCTTCGGTGAAAAGCTTGTCGAAATCCGCCAGCAATTCCCGGCGCAACGCGGCCACGAGATGGTCGCGTCCGCCCGGAACAGCCGAGCTACCCCAAGCCAGAGCTTCGGGAGGCAGTGGGAATTCTGATTCGATCTTCAAGGAGAGCACCGAAGCGAGATCCGCGTCCGAGCCGGGTGGAAGCGTGATTCGGCGGAGGGAAACGCCTCGCGCCGGGATGGCGCACCAGAGCCGGGCGCCTGTATGCACCCCCAGGGCTGTCAGCGCTTCTCGCAGCGATCCGCGCAATGACTGCAGGCCCTCCTCGGTGAGGCGTCCTGACGCGTCCCTCGCGACCCCGAGCTTTCGATTCTTCCCGTTCAGGGAGAGGAGGAGCGAGTCGTTGCCAAGGTCGCCTACCACAACTTGTGAATGACGCCAGGAGATCATAAATCATCTTCGCGATAGGCAAGGGTTGAAATGCCGGACGCATTGACTCGGAAAACACATTGCACGCGCTGGCGGACTCCACTGGCGGTGACTTTTCCTTCCGCCGTAACCCGAAAGGTCTCGGACCTTGCGGTGACTCGCGACGCGAGTTGTTTGAACTTCTCGCGATCGATACCGGGAACGCGGAGAAGCCAGGCGATGTTTTTAAAGGGTCCGCCGGATTTCCGCTGATTCAGAACACCCTGAGCCGATTGGCGGTCGAGTCCAGGCAGGCAAGCCAGAACCTCCAGAGGCGCCGTGTTGATATTGACCTCTCCCGCTCCGGAGCCGCCCTGGTCGTTTTCCCCGGCCACGACGCGATCGGCGATTTCCAGGAACAAGTCTTCGCTGATCAGCGCGGGACCTGACGCGTTCGCCGAGCCGCCCGAACCTGGCGCCCGGACCTCCAACAGGTCCACGATGCTTTGAAAAGTGTTGCGCCCGCGGTGGGCGACGATGGCCCGGGCGATGGACTCGGTGATGCCCTGGATGGCGGTGAGATCGCGTTCGCTGGCCGTTTGCAGATTGACGCGGGTCTGGCTCGAGGCGTCCACGTCGGAAACCCCAGAATGAACGGTGAGGAAGGGCTCCCATGCCACGGCGGTGCTTTGCGGCGCGGCTTGGGAATTCCGGGAAATCAACCGTCGTGGAACCGAGGATTCCCCGTAGAGCAATTCCGGAGTGATGCCGCGGATCATGAGGAGTTCGCGCGTCGTTTGCAGAGGTCCATTGCGAGGTCGGCGCTGCGCCGCCGCCACAACGTGTAACCTTGCGATCCCGGGGTTCTCTCCAGGAAATAACTCATCTCGCAGAAATCACCCTCCTGGGGTTTCCGGGGCGAAAAATGGTGCGTGGCGAAATCAAGGCGGTCCATCTCGATCGTCTCGAGCATCAGATCCGTGCCGAGGAAGGGAGGTCCTTTGGACATCGCGCAGGCCGCTTTCAGATCGGCGCTCATCAGCGCCAGGGCGGTCCGCGCGCTTTGAATCATGTCCGTGCGCGGCTCGACGATCTTGCGGGTGGCCATGCCCGCGTTGAGACAGACATAAGCGCTGCCGAGAATGATGGCCATCAGGGCCGAACTGATCACCAATTCGATCAGGGTGAATCCTTGCCGCCGCGAGGGACAAGTTCTGGCCGTCCTGGAAAGGTTCATCGCCGCCTCCGTTTCTCTTTGGACTCGGCTTCTTTCCGATTCGCTCCGGGATCGGTGGAGTCTGATGGTTGCTGAAAGAGATAGGTGCGGAGTTCAAACAGGGGCTGACCTTCGGTGGCATGTTCGACCACGATCGCGACGTCGTGCAGTCCCGCGAGGGGGGTGCCGCTGACGGTTTGCCTCCACTTGTAATGGGAGAGTCGTCCGGTGCCAAGGCCCTCGGTGGTGCCGTTGCTGAAGAACGGCTCGGCGCGGAGCAGTTCCACTTGGGAAGCGGCGAGATGCGACGCGGCGGCGAGTAATTCCGAATCCTTGTTCGAAAGCAGCGAAGTGTTCATCGCCTGGGTGAATCCGGCGAACGCGAATCCCAGAATCAGCACGGCCACCGTCACTTCGAGGAGGGAAAAACCCGCGGATGCTCGTGCAAGCTTCATGGGCGTCCGAGATCCTGCCATTTCACGCGCGCCGTGGCGCTGAGGACGGTCAGAACCAAGCGAAATCCGTCGCGATCCTCGAGCAGCATTTCCGCGCTGTCGGCGGTGCCGTCGGGATAGAAGGCCACGCTTTGGGAGTCGGAAGGCTGGGCTTCGCGAGGTGTTGAAGGAGCTGGCTCCGCCGACGGTTCCAGCCGCAGGCGCAGTTTCACTCGATGATCGAGCGCGCCCTGAGCCCCCAGCAGTTCGGGCCGGGCCGCAAAATCAGAATCGCGACTGCCCGAGTCGCGTTCGGTTTCTCCCTCGATCAGGTAGCGATTCTCCTCCTCGACCCACCGAACGCGGTGAATGCGGAGCGTCGCGATCGCCTGGCTGCGCGCCAATCCCAGCGCGTCCACCATTTCACGTCCCGCCGATCGTAGCGCCGCTTCCTGCATCGAGCCCCTCATCTCGGGAATGATCATGACGGAGAGGATCCCCAAAAGTCCGATCACCACCATGAGTTCGATCAGAGTGAACCCTGGAGCGGCGGGGCACCGCGTGACCGGTTGGGGCCTCCTTCCGTTCATTTCGTGGAGGCCGGGGTCGATTGCCAGTTCCCGATGTCCGCCGCCTCTCCTTCCCCACCGTCCGCTCCGTCGGCGCCTTTGGACCATAAATCAAAACTCGTCGGATGCTTCACTCCGGGCCGTCTGTAGGCATAGGGGTTGCCCCAGGGATCGTCCCGCAGTTCCTGGACATACGGCCCCCGCCAGCTTTTGCTGTCTCCTGCCGGGGCCGTGACCAGCACTCTCAACCCTTCCTCGGAGGTGGGATAGCGGTCCATGTGGATTTGGAACCGTGCCACGGCATTGGCAAGGACACCGACTTGGGTCTTCGCGCTGCTGATTTTGGCATCCTGGGTGGTGCCCATGAACTGGGGAATGATGGTGGCGGCCAGGATGCCCAGAATCACGACCACGACCATGATTTCAATCAGGGTAAAAGCGCCGCGTGAACGCAGGGAGGGGGACCGTTCGGGCGATGCGATTTGCGAGACCGCGTTGGGGGAGTTGGGCATAGGCTTGGCAAGGGTTATTGAATGGACCGGCTCATTTTGAAAATGGGCAGCAAAAGGGCGATGACCATGAATCCAACCAGGGCGCCCACGATCAGAATGAGCGCCGGGGCCAGCAGCGAGATGAGGGTTTTGGTGCGGGCGCGCATGTGCCGCTCTTCGATTTCCGCGACTTTGAGCAGCATCTCGTCGAGTTTTCCCGCCTCCTCGCCCACGCTGATCATCTGAATGGCGGTTTTCGGAAACACGCCAAATTTGCGCAGGGGACCGGCCAGGGAATCGCCGCCGCGCGTTTCCTCGGCGACTTGGGCGACGCTTTCGGCGAGGGCCCGGTTGCCCAAGGTGTTTTCGACGATTTGGAGGGCGGGCAGCAACGACACGCCGCTGCGCGCCAGTGTGCCCAGCGTGCGGGCGAACCGGCCCAGCGCCGCGGAGCGAAAGACCGGTCCGATCAAGGGCAGCTTCAATTTGAACTCGTCCCAACGCCGCGCTCCGGAGGGAGTCTGAAGCGCCTTCCACAACGTCCAAGCAACCGCGGACCCATCCTCGACCGCACGGCTACCCAGAGTGGTTTTTGACGCCGGACGAACGGATTGAATACGGGGTAGGGACGCTCCGCCGGCCTCCTTTATTCACGGATCGCTCCGGGACCAGGGGACTTCGCCAGGAGGCCCAATCCGGAGAGTCGTCTTGTCCGTCGGGCTTCTCGAATGACGCGATCGGGGCGTCGGGGTGCGCGGACGCGCTTAGACAGCTTTTTCTCCCTTTTCTTCGGTGCGGATCCGGATGACTTCTTCCACGGAAGAGACGAAGACCTTGCCGTCGCCAATCTTGCCGGTTTTTGCGGCCTTGATGATCGCTTGCACGGCGACGTCGACTTGGTGGTCGGCGATGACCAATTCCAGTTTGACCTTGGGCAGGAAATCGACGGTGTACTCGCTGCCTCGGTAGATCTCGGTATGGCCTTTTTGCCTTCCGAATCCTTTGACCTCAGTGACCGTCATGCCTTGGACGTCGACTTCCTGCAAAGCCTCCTTCACGTCATTCAATTTGAAAGGTTTGATGATGGCTTCGATCTTTTTCATGGGGTTCGATACGGGATGGTTTATGCAGTCGAAACGCTCAGCGACGATCGCCGGCTGGGCTAGTCATTATGCGATTTTTCGCCATGCTGGGTCAAATCCAGTCCGAGGTACTCCTCCTCGTCGGTCACGCGCAGTCCCACGACAGCCTGAACGATCTTGAGGATGATCCACGTGCCCACGGCGGAGAGAACGACGGTGGTTCCGATTCCGATGCACTGGTTGAGGAGTTGGCCCATACCTCCGGTAATTTCAACGGCTTTGCCGTCCACTTTGAAAGTTTCCTTGATGAGGGGATTTACTTCCTGGCTGGCAAACAGGCCGCACCCGATCATGCCGATGAGGCTGCCCATGCCGTGAACCCCGAATACATCCAGCGAATCGTCGTAATGGAATTTCGATTTCAGTTTGGTGACTGAAAAGTAACAAACCGCCCCGCCTGCCAAACCGATCAAAAGGGCGGAAGGGATCGTCACAAATCCGGAAGCCGGCGTGATGGTGGCCAACCCCGCAACCATGCCTGAGGCGGCGCCGAGCACACTGGGCTTCCCTTTCAAACCCCATTCGATGGCACTCCAGCTCAGCGCGCCCGCCACGGCCGAAAAGTGAGTGGCTGCGAAAGCCCTCGTGGCGAGTTCGCCCGCGCCCAGGGCGGAGCCTGCGTTGAACCCAAACCACCCCACCCACAGCAAACCCGTACCGATCAAACTCAAAATGACGTTGTGGGGCGGCATGGGTTCGTGAGGATAACCCTTGCGCTTGCCCATGACGATCGCACACACCAGCGCGGCGACGCCCGAGCTGATGTGGACCACCAGGCCGCCCGCGAAATCCAGGACTGGAATCTTCCCGCCCAAGGCCCAATTGAAGTATCCGCCCTTCCCCCAAACCATGTGGGCGAGCGGGCAATACACGATCAGCAACCAAAGGATCGAGAACAGGGCGTAGGCTCCGAACTTCATCCGTTCGGCAAACGCGCCCGTGATCAAGCCCGGAGTGATGATGGCGAACATCATTTGGAAAAGCATGAAGGACTGGTGCGGAATCGTGGCCGCGTAGTCCGAGTTGGGCTGGCCTCCCACCCCGTTCAACAAAAAGTAGGAGCCCGGCTTGCCGAAGAAAGCCGTCCCCTCTCCAAAAGCCAGGCCGTATCCCAGCACGGCCCAAACCGCCGACATCAAGGCCATGAGGAACATGCTGTGCATCATGGTGGCCAGCACGTTCTTCCGCCGCACCAAGCCCCCGTAAAAAAGGGCCAGCCCGGGCGCTGTCATCATCAGGACCAAGGCGGAACTGACCAGCATCCAGGCATTGTCACCCGTGTTGATGGGCGAGACCGCGCTGGCGGCCGCCTCCAATTTGGCCAGCCTTTCCTCCAACCCAGGCGCTTTCACCTCAGCGGGTTGAGCATGCCCAAACGCACATCCCAGACTAAGGAGGAAAACCACCATCCAGAAACGTCCCGAATGAAATCGATTGAAGGAGCTCATGGTTCGCTCGGTTAGACCAAATGCCCTTGCGGGTGTCAACCTCCGAGGCCGGGTTGTTTCAGGAGAAGTGCAGAACCAGAAGTTACTCCATCGCCTCCCGCAGCGCCCGGCGCCGGTCCGCGATTCGCTTCACCACTTCATCGGTGGTGACCCCCGCCAGAATCACCGCTCCAATGATCGCAAATTCAACGTGGGTAGGGATTTCCAAAATGTTGATGGCATTGTAAAGCACCCGCATGACGGCCGTGCCCACAATCACCCCGATGATGGTTCCCTCCCCTCCCCGCAGACTGCATCCGCCCAGAACGGCGGCGGCGATGGCATAAAGCTCGTAGAATTCGCCCAGACCGGAAGGCTGCACCGAATTCAAATCCAGCGAGAATAGCACCCCGCCGACTCCCGCCAGGGTAGCGCAGATGACGTAGGCCGCGATCTTCACCGCGTCCGTGTTGATGCCGCTGAATCGAGCTGCGGTCTCGTTCCGCCCGACCGCCATCAGGTGCCGTCCCCACACAGCGCGATTCAAGACCACCGCCGCCACCACCGCGATCACCGCGAGGATCATGACCGGCATCGTCAATGAGAATTGGGAGGTCAGCGCGATTTTCCCCGTGGCGAGTTGGCGCAAGCCCTCGAACGTGTTGCCAAACCCCAGGCTCTCGTCCTTCGTGACATAACGCGCGATGCCACGATAAAGGAGCAGCCCGCACAGCGTCACCACGAAGGGCTGCAGCCGCACCTTGGTGATCAGCAAACCATGGGCAAAGCCGATGGCCACCGCCACCGTCATCGACGCCGCCACGGTTCCCGGCACACTCCATCCCCGCTGAGTCAACAACCACGCCAGCAACGACCCCACCAAGCCGATGACAGATCCGATGGAAAGATCGATCCCCCCCGTCATAATCACGAACGCCGCCCCAATGCTGATGATGCCAAAGAGCGCGGTCCAATGGATCAGGTTCTGCAAATTGTACGCGCTGACGAATTGCGGCTTTTGCAGCGCTGTGGCCGTGAAAACCACGAGCAAGAGCCCGGTGATGCCGAATACTTTTCTCATGCTGACGCGTGGCCCGTGGCCAGTTTCATGATCGCTTCCTCGCCCATGGTGTCCGCCCCCAACGCGCCCGCCAGGCGCCCTTGATGCATGACGAGCACCCGGTCGCTCATGCGCAGGATTTCCTCCATCTCGCTGCTAGCGAAAAGAATCATCACCCCGCCCGCCGCCAGTTCGCCCATCAACCGGTAGATCTCCTGCTTCGCGCCCACGTCAATGCCGCGGGTCGGTTCGTCCAGCAACAACACCTTGGGTTTCAAGGCCAGCCATTTCGCCAAGACGACCTTCTGCTGGTTCCCGCCCGAAAGGTACTGCACCCATTGCCCCAAATGCGGTGTCTTGATCTTCAACTTTTCAACCTGCTCCCCGGCGCAATCCCGCTCTTCAGCCGGACGACGCCATCCCATCCTCGCCATGCGATCCAATCCGGCCAGGATCGTGTTGTCCTCTACCGCCATTTCCAAAATCACACCCTGCGCCTTCCGATCTTCTGGGACGAGCGCCAGTCCGTGGCGGATTGCGTCCTGAGGGGATCGAATGTCCAGGCGGATCCCGTTCAGAAACACCTCGCCACCCGCCGAAACATCAATGCCAAACAAAGCGCGCAGGAGTTCCGTCCGTCCCGAGCCCACCAAACCCGCCAGCCCCACGATCTCACCAGGGCGCAACTGAAAGCTGACGCGATGACGAGCATGCGCTTTCGACCGCAATTCCCGGACCTCAAATCCCGTGCCTTCGGAGTCGCCGGTCACAGGAGTCTGACGATGCGAGGGTTTCAGGTCGCGTCCGACCATCAATCGGACCATGGCGTCGTGGTTGATCTCTGCGTGGTTCAAGGCTCCCGCGTTTCGCCCGTCGCGAAGCACCACCACCCGATCGGCCAGTTCCTTCACCTCGCCCAGGCGATGGCTGATATAGACAATGCTGACGCCGCTGCTTCGAAGTTCCTTGATCACCTGGTATAACTTTTCGGTTTCGCCCTGGCTCAAACTGGACGTCGGTTCATCCATGATCAGCAATCGCGCTTCGGCGCTGAGGGCGCGCGCGATTTCCACCATCTGTTGCCGGCCCAAGGACAAGGTGTCCATCCGCGTGCGCGGACTGCATTCCAGACCGACCCGGCGCATCGGAATCCTGGCCCGATCTTCCATTTGGCGGCGCAAGACGAAGCCAAAACGGCGCGGTTCCCTTCCAAGGAAAAGGCTGGAGGCCACATCCAGATTGTCACAGAGGTTGAGTTCCTGGTGGATGAGCACGATGCCCAGACCTTCGGCTTCGCGCACACCCGCCATCGAAACCGGCGATCCCTCCACCCAGATTTCGCCCTCGTCCGGCGGCTGCACGCCGGCGAGGATCTTCATGAGTGTGCTCTTGCCGGCGCCATTCTCGCCGATGACGGCCACCACCTCGCCCCGATCGACGCGCAAATGGACTTGGGTGAGGGCTTTGACTCCGGGGAACCGCTTGGAGACGGAACGAACTTCGAGCAGCGGGGCTGACACGCGCGGAGTCCTACTTGCCAGCCGCCTGCATTTGTTTCAGGTCGGACCAGAACTTTTCCACATTGGCCTTGCGAACCTCGACAATGGGCACTTCCAGGAATCCTCCCGGCGGGAGGACGGATCGGTCACCCTGGACCAGCGACTTGAGGATGCGGACGGAGTGATACCCGTAGTAATAGGGCTGCTGGCTGATGGTGCCATGCACGTGACCGTCGAGGATGCCTTGCAATACCTCATTGGCTTCATCGAAGCTGACAATCTTGATTTGATTCAGCTTGCCCGCTTCTTTCACCGCTCCCAGGCATTGGGGGGCGTTGTAGGCGAAAAGACCGACCATGCAGGCCAGATCCGGCGTGCTCGCCATGGCATCCTGCGCGTTGGATTTCGCTCGCGAATAATCGAAATTGTCCGTCCGCGTGTCCAAGATGATGTAGGAGGCGGCCGACTGCGCTTGCCCGGGAGGATCATAAACGATTTTGTCCAATGCCTGCATGGGGCGTCCGAGCACTTCGTCCATGACCCCTTGCCGGCGCTGCTGGGCGTTGAGCTGCTCAAGCCGCCCCACGAACAACATGATTTTGCCCCCTTGAGGCAGGGCCTCTTTCACGAGCTTGCCCGCGGCACGGCCTGCTTTGTAGTTGTCCATCCCCACAAAGCAGACGCGCTTGCTCCCGGGGGCGTCGCTATCGTGAGTGATGACAGGGCAGCGGGCGGAAACTTCGTCGATGAGGGCCACTTGATTCTTGGCGTCGATCGGGCTGATGGCGATGCCATCGATGCCCCGCGCCAGGAGCCCTTCCACCATGCGTTTCTGGTCCGCGATCCCCTTCGGGGGCATCAGGACTTCGCATTCGATGCCGAACTCCTTTTCGGCGGCACGCACGCCGGCTTGGGCGGTGTTCCAGAAGGGATCCACCCCGTTGGTGACGTAAGCGATCTTTTTCTTCTTGCCGCCTCCCGAGGCTCCGCTGCCGGAAGCCGCATTTTCAGGGCTTTTGCCGCAGCCTGTTCCGGCCAGAACAGAGATCAACAAAGACAGAAGGACGATGCGATAACGGTGTTTCATGGTGACAGCGCAGACTAAACCGCTTTGCGCCGCTTGCCTACGCTTTTGTTGGGGATGGAGTGGAAACGGTGCATCCCGAAGGGGTCTGCGGTGTGGCGCAGGCTGCCCAGCCTGCCGTATCGCCGACGGCCCGTCGGCCCGGCGGGTGAAGAACGAGGCCTTTCCTCAGGAACCGTGCAACCATTACTTTCGGTTTTCTCGCTTGTTCTTTTGACCTGGAGCGTCGTTGCACTTCGGTCACAGGCCCATGGCCAGGGCATGCTCCCTCGTCGCGCCTAGCCGGAAACGTCAAAGCGGCGCAACAAATGCCCACCCAATTCATGAACAGCACACGGGTTCCCTTCGTCACCCCGCAGGCTGGGCAGCCTGCGAAACAGCAGACAGGGCTGTCTGCGTGACCACGACAACCCGGTCACCGACAACCTCTGGATGCACCGCTGAGGCCTTTGCAAATCTTCACCACGTTCAACTGCCGTTTGATGGTTCAAGGTTTAACCCGCCTATTTCATGCACGGGACGCCCGGTGAGGACACCGGGCCTACAAACACGGAGGCAGTCGCGATTGTAGGCCGCGTGGCCTCACGCGGCGTACTGTCGCGGATTCAAGCTCAGTATGAAATATCCGGTTTAAGTGCTGGCCGACGAACGTCCGCGACGCGGTAACGCATGACGGAACAGGCGTAAACGCCGCACCCCGGCACTCCAAGCGCGCATCGCAGACCACCCGTCGAGGCACCGGGTGGAAAGCGCGCCCCCCGGCGGCTCTTGGCAGGTTCCAGCGGAGGGCGCTCACCCTCTACTTGGTAAGGGAAGTGGATTCCCCGGGTTCGAGTCCCAGAGCCCACTTGATGCCGCCGAGAATGTGGTTTTGGTAGAGTTTATTCTCCCAAACGTCTTCGCGGTGGCCGAGGGATGTGTAGAAAACTTTGCCCGCTCCCTGGCTTTTGCACCAAGCCACGGGAAAACGCCCAAACTGGGTCTTCTTGTTGGGGTGTTTATCGAGCACCAGCAACTCGCGAACTTTGGTGCCATCGTAGTTTTTGAGCAGGTAGATTTCCTCCTGCTGGATGCAATACGATTCGCCTAGTCCCTTGCTGGCGGGATGTTTGGGATCCTGCACCAGGCACTCCACGCCGACCTGAGCCCCGTGCGTCAAAAACTCCCCGCCCAACATCTGAATGTAAGGGTCAACCCCGGGACCCGGACCATGGAAGGTGTCGCTGGCCGAGTGCATCCCGATGAAAGCTTTGCCGCTCTGGATGGCCTTCAGGAACGCGGCCTTGTCCGGCAAAGGCAGTTCGCCGGTGGTATTGGCGAAAATGAACCCGTCGTATTGGTTCAGTTTCTCGACCGTCATCTTATCGGCCAGTTCCTGGTCGTTGCGCGCGAAATCAACCTCGAAGGCCTTGCTCTGCTGCGCGATCATGGAAAGCACCTTTTCCGCGGTCGGAATGGAGCTGTGCCTGAAGCCTTTGGTCACCGTGACCACCAAGACTTTCTTGGCCGCCTGTGCTTGCATTTCGGTGAAGCCGGCGAGTGATAAAACGAGGGACGCGAGGGCGATGGGAATAAGAGTTTTCATAATACGGAGGTGCTGAGGTCCTCAAGGTAACGGGCCTCTTCTTCCGCCGTCAATCCCGGCCGAAGGGTTGCGCCGCTTTGGCGGTTCTGGCGTTGTTGCTCCTCGGTCATAGACCGCTGGCGGGTATGCTCCCTCGTCGCCCCGCAGGCTGGGCCGCCTGCGCCACAGCAGACAGGGCTGTCTGCGTGACCACGACAACCTCTCGATGCACCGGCGACAGATTCCCCGTGCTTAGGAACCGTGCAACAATGAATTCCGATTTTCCCGCGCTGGGATTTTGACGTGGAGCGAGGCGCACTGAGGGAGCATGCCTTGGCCATGGGCCTGTGACCGAAGTGCAACGACGCTCCAGGTCAAAAGAACAAGCGAGAAAACCGGCAGTAATTGTTGATTGTTGCACGGTTCCTTAAGTCCGGCGACCCTCCGACCGATAAGGGACATTGTATCGGAAATGCCACGCTGTTCCGAGCCCAAGGCTCGAATGGTTCCGGGATTTTCGCCACGCCGTCCGACTCCTTGCTGCGGGAGCTGGGTCGGGGAGAGCAGAACGGAAGCTGCGACTCCGTTTCTTCTCTCCCCGGGGGCGTTGCCCCTCACAATCTTCCTTCAACCTCCCGACTAACTTGATGGTGAATTTACGCAGCATCCCGCACCCCGGCCCGGCGAAGTTTTTTGCTGGAAACGGTAATGGATCCGCATCGTTTCGGCGCGAGGGCTTTCCTGGAAATCATCGGGGCGCCGATGCTTTCGCAATCACATTCGTTTCGGCGTAGGTGTAAAGGCGCACCTCAGTGCGCCGGGTCAGATCGTTGTTGCGCAATTCGATCGCGGGCACGCCGGCCAGGAAATCCAATTCCTTTTTGAGAACTTCATCGCCAGGTTCGAGGACCGCCTGCACGCGGGGCAACATCCAAGCCGGGATGCTTTGACGCCCGATCCGCGTGAATTCGATCTGTGGACGCCACTGTTTATCGGACCGGTCGAGATGCCCGATCCGCTCCCAGACCACCTCGATGGACTTCCCGCCGATGGGATAAACGTGCCAGGTATAAAACGAAAAATTCTCGCTGCGGAGATCGATCCGCGCCTTGCGTAGGTTCCACTGGCCCGGGACCAACTTGCGATCGTTGGTCTTGATCCCTTTGCCATCATAGACGTCGTAATGCTTGCTCAGGTGGGAATTGATCTCGGCTTCGCTGAGTCGAACATACCCCACTTGAGTCTCTTTGCGGGCCGACTCGAGAACCTCCAGCTTGCGCCTGGCCTCTTTGGCGTCGAAAGCATCGGGCAGTTCGACGCCCACCAAATCGACCTTGGCGGTGATTTGGACGGCGAAATAGCCCGCCAGTAAGAACACTCCGAAACCGGTTATCCCCAGCATTACCCCGATTCGTCTCGGTTGGGCTTTCATGGCGTTAGTTCCAACTTGCTTTCAAGATGAGCTTAATTCGCTGGTCTTTTCCGTCGCAGGCGGCGTTGCTCTTCAGTCACAGATCCTTTGGATATGCTCCTTCCTCGCGCCTTGCCTGCAACGAAATATCCTGCGCGACTTAAGCTCATCTTGAAAGCGCATTGGAATAAGAAGGCGGAGTGCAGGCCCCCAGGAAATCTCACTTTTTCTCGGACTTCGAGGTTCCACCGGAACTGGCCGTCCCGGTCGAAGGCGTGGTGGAGGTTTTGGCGCCTCCCGAACCGGAGTCCGTCTTCGCGCCCCCGCCCGACGCTTCTTTATCCTTCTTGGCGGCGCTCTTGTAACCTTCGCTGCGGTAATCGGTGATGTAAAAGCCGGACCCTTTGAAGATGAGACCGGTTCCCCCGCCGACGCCCCGTTTGACGGCTCCCCGTCCCCAGACGCGTTTGGGGCAAATGGATTTCGGGCATTGCGTCAACGCTGCCTCACTGATGGATTGTTGGAATTCAAAGGAATGTCCACATTTGGAACAGGTGTAGTCGTATGTCGGCATAGCTACCAGGCCGGAAGTTCGATTAAGCAATTATTGGACCAAGAACAGGCACGTTTCTGCATGCTCCACTGGAACCTTGGCCTGGGCTGGCATGGAGCCGCATCTTGGCTCAGATGGCGCATCCGTCAGGAGTTGAACCTGAAACCTTCTGATCCGTAGTCAGATGCTCTATCCAATTGAGCTACGGATGCAGCCAAAGAATGAAAAGATCCCGAAGCACCACGGCTTTGTCAACGTCTCGATTTGGAGGCGATGATCTTTCGGTGCATCCCGATGTTGCCGGTGATGCAGGTAGGGCGCGTCCGTCCCGGCGCGCCGCCGGAGCATGATGTTTTGCATCCCGTGGGCGGCGGGCTGGGACAGGCCCGCCCTACCAACAACATCGGGATACACGGGACCTTTCCCGCATCATGGCCGCGCCGATGACGGCTCGGTCATGATTCGAGCACACACCCTTGCAACGACTTAAAGCTCGCATTTTAAATGCCACTTCGTATCCAATACGCCCCATTTCCTAGCCTCAGACATCCTGATTCCACCCCAGGTCAGGATGTCTGAGCCTGCGGGGCGACGAAGGGAACCTGGCGTGTGGAGAGCATGGAAGGGCCTCGTTCTTCACCCGCCGGGCCGACTGGCAGTCGGCGATACGGCAGGCTAGGCAGCCTGCGCCACACTACAGACATCTTTGGGATGCACGGTATGCGGGCTAGGGATCGAAACGCCTCTTGACGATGAGGGGACTTGGAAGGCATTCTCCCACGTGACCCCGAAGCCTTTCCAGATTCATCGTCGCCGTTTTCTCCAATCCGCCTCCGCATTAGCCGCCGCCACAGGAGTTCCAGTTTGGTATCAGGAATTCGAGGCCGCGCATGCCGCGCAGCCCAAGGTCCTCGGTCCCAATGACCGTCCGGGAATCGCCCTCGTGGGATGTGGTGGGCAAGGACGCGGGGATTGCTCAGCCGCCGCTCGATTTGGCGATGTGGTTGCGGTTTGCGATGTGGACGAACGCCACGCCGATGGGGCGGCCAAGCAGTTTACGAAGGAAGGAAAGGTTCCACAGAAGTACACCGACTTTAGAAAACTGATGGAACGCGACGATGTCCACGTCATCGTCAATGGCACGCCCGATCACTGGCATACCTTGATCAACATCCTGGCGGCGCGAACGGGCAAAGACATCTACAGCGAGAAGCCGTTGACGTTGACGATTGATGAGGGCAAGCGGCTGGTGCGGGAGGTTCGAAAACACCGGCGTATTCTGCAAACGGGAAGTCAGCAGCGCAGCGACCGCAATTTTCGAGTGGCCTGCGAACTCGTTCGCAACGGGCGCATTGGCCGCCTGCAGCACATCATCGTCGGGTTGCCCACGGGTCCGGTCGCAGGGCCGTTTCCCGAGGTCCCGGTGCCTCCAGGCTTGAATTGGGACTATTACCTGGGGCAGGCGGCTTTCATGCCTTACAACGGCAAGAATTGTCATTGGGATTTTCGCTGGTGGTACGCGTTCAGCGGCGGTCAGATGACCGATTGGGGCGCGCATCACAACGACATTGCCCAATGGGGCAACGGCACGGAGCGCAGTGGTCCTGTCGAAATCAACGGCAAATCCCTGCGCGACATGGTCCCCGGAGGCTTTACGGCCGCCTCGAAGTATCGGATCGATTGCCGCTATCAGAACGGCGTTACGATGGCGATTGTGGACGAAAGCACGGTGACCGACCTCAATGTCGTCGGGGACGGCAAGAAAACGCCGAATGGGGTCCAGTTCCTAGGCTCCGACGGTTGGATCTTTGTGGCTCGAGGGGCGTTGAAGGCAAGCAACGAGGAACTGCTGCAAAAGCCGCTCCCAGAGGGGACGCTCAAGCTCTACAATAGCGGAAACCACATGGGGAATTTCTTTGAATGCATCCGGAGCCGCCAGGAACCCATCTGCGACGTGGAGATAGGACATCGATCGATCTCCGTGGCCCACCTGGGAGTGATCTCCGTCCGCATGAATCAGCCCTTGAAGTGGAATCCTGAAAAAGAGGAATGCGTCGGGCCAAACGCGAAAGAGGCCAACCGCTGGCTTTCGCGGGAGATGCGCAAACCCTACGATTACAGCTTCATTTCTTAGCCACGGCTTCCTGGAAGAAGGCGAGCTGCATTGAAACGCTTTTGGCCCGCGTTTCAATGCGTTGGACGAGGTAGTCGCACGCCGCCTGGTGTTGCGACACGAAATCAGGTCCATAGGCGGCGAGGGTTGGACGAAGCTTGGCGGCGAGCCCTTGCACTCGCCGGGTCAGTTTTTCCGCAACAAACACTTGGGTCGTCAAGCTCGCGACCCGCTTCAGAAACACCTCCTCGGCCCCCGGCAGCGACAGGACGGCGTCGGAAACGACACCGCGCATGGGCGGGAGCAGCTCCATATGCGGTGACGAGCGGCGGATTCCGAACATTTGATCCAAGCCATGAGGAAGGAAGATCAACTTGTCGACCTGCAGATCGTGGAACACGCGATAGTTGTTCCGGTTCATGGAGTAACCGTCCCAGTGGCAGGTGATGCTTTCCAGGGCGAGCATGGTCATGAAGCGGTCCAGGTCGAGAATCTGCTTGAGCTTGGTTTCCCTCGCTTTGGCCTGGGGCTCCAGCGCGGCGCGGAGCAGTTGCTCAAGATCGCTGCGATCTTCGGGGTGGTCCCCTGAATTCGTGTCCAAAGGGGCGTCGATATCGCGACAGAATCCGCTGTCGTACAAGTTGCCGCGGGTGTCGCGAAAATGCCTTTTCAGGAACGGTTTGCCATATCCTTCCACCATGACGTAGAGCCCAAGGTCGCGTCCGTTCACCACGGCCGTGGCGTGGCCCGCTTGCGGGGCGGGCACGCCGGCCTCCACAAACATTTCGCGCGTGATGATTTCGCAAAGAAAACTGTCGTCCTGGACGGAATTGTTGAGCGAAAACTTCGAGAATCCTTTGAACTGCTGGTGCGGGGCATGTTTTGAAAAATTCAAGGTCCAGGCCGGCTTGTCGTCAAAGGGCCGAAAACTGCCGGCCGCCCCTTTCAGCTTGATCTCCACGTTGGTGTAAAGGACTCCGGATTCCTTGACGGTCGCCATCACGGCGGGGCGCTCGACCTCTTGTCCACCCCACCCGCTCCAATGGTAGCCGCGCAGGGTCTCGACATCTTTGGGCGCGATTTGAATTTCAAAGCGCGGGAAATCCGCTGGCACGGGCTGCTGCGCGGCACGGACCCGGGCGGGTGTCCGTTCACCCCTGCGTCTTCCCTGGCGCCAATTTCCGCCGCCTCCCCCGGTCCAAGCTTGCGCCATGACGCCGCCTTCCCTCCGGCCTTCTTCCGCCCGTTCGCGGTGGTACTCGGCGTAATACTCGCGAAAGACTCCGTATCGAAGCACCAGTACCGCCGCGAATGCGGCCCAGATCAGGCCTCGGACGATGCGCCGAGTCGGAGAAGGTTCTGTGCGGCGTCCAAACATAACGGGGTGGGGGGATGAGGTCGGCTAAGATGCCTCTCTGATGGCAACAGAAGATTCGTGAAGGATCAAATCGAATATTGACCTTGGACCCGGGCAAATTGAGCCTGGGGCTTTGTAAGTCCTTGCGCGGCGAGACAGCGCGGGCAACGGTTACCATTCCATTTGCTCCATGCTCACACCCCAATCTCGGAAGGAAGATTTTCCCAGCCTGGAAGGGATCGCCTACTTGAACACCGCCGCGGAGAGCATTCCCCCCCGGTGCGTCGGCGAAGCGGTTCACACTTATCTGCGGGACAAGCAGCAAGGCATGAAGGGGCGCGAAGCCCATTACGCCACTTTGGAAGCGTGCCGCGAAATCGGCGCTCGATTCACCGGTTTGCAGCCCCAGGAGATCGGCTTCTGTTCCTGCAGTTCCGAGGCTTACAACCTGCTCGCGACCGCACTCGACTCCAACGCATCCGAGGAAGTGGTCATCACGGATCTTGATTTTCCCGCGGGCGCGACTCCCTGGTTGCGAGCCGCCCGCGGCCCTCGCGTCCGCCTCTGGCAGTCGGTCGAAGGGGAACTGCGACTTTCCGATCTGGAACCGTTGCTGAACCCGAGGACCCGCTTGGTTCAAGTGTCCCTGGTCAGCTTCTACAACGGATTTCGAATACCCTGGGGGCGGTTCCGGGATTGCGTCAGGCGGTGTGCTCCCAGGGCTGTGCTGGCGGTGGACGTGACGCAAGCCCTGGGGCGAATCCCCATCGATTCTCAAGATGCGGATGTGCTGGTTTGCAGCACCCACAAGTGGACGCTGGGCCTTCACGGTGGCTGTTTGGTGGGCGTTCCCGCGGCGGGAGCCTCGGCGCTGACGACGCGCGCGGGCGGATGGTTTCATTTGACGAACGCTTTTGAAGCGGACCGCTTCGAACGAGCTGTGGCCAGGGAAGGCGCGGCGAGTTACGGCGTGGGCATGCCGAATTTCGTTGCCCTCTATGCCCTCAACGCAAGCCTCAGATATCTGGAACGGACCGGCGTGAGCGCCATCGAACACCATGCGAATCCTCTCACGCGGCGTGTCCATGACGGATTGGTGCGCCGGGGTTTGCAGCCGCTGGCCCCGTGGCAACCGCAATCTCCGTCGGGAATCGTCGCCTTCCGGCACCCGCAATCGGAATCTATTCACGCCGCGCTCGAAGCTTCCAAGGTGCATGTGATGCACCATGCGGGCCGCATTCGGGTGGCGGTGCACGGATACAATTCCGAAGAGGACATCGAACGTTTCCTTCGGGGATTGGATCAGGCCCTCTGAGAACTTGAACCCGGCAGGTTGCTCGGTTCCTTACTCGAACGTTTGCAGGAATGTTCGATAAAACTCGAAAGCGGCCTCCACCTGGTCCAGTTCGACGAACTCCTCCGCGGCGTGCGCGCGATTGATGCTGCCGGGACCGACCACCACGCTGGGGATGCCATGCCGCGCCAGTTTGCTGGCGTCGCTTCCAAAGGGAACACCGGTTGGAGTACCGTCCCATCCCATGCCGGACAGGACCCGCTGGGCGACTTGAACCACGTCTGCGGAGGCCGGTGTTTCCAGCGCTTCATCGGTCAGCATCGGTTGTTTCTGCTCCGCGCGGAACCCAGGGTGACGGGTGGATAATTCGTCGAGCAGGGCTTGGTAGTGATCCAGCACGGTCCGGATCGTCTCGCCGGGCAGCAAACGCCGATCGACTTCGATGACACATTCATCGGGGACCGCATTCACTTGGACACCGCCGCGGATCACTCCGATGTTGCAGGTGGCCGGCCCCAGCAAAGGATGGACGGTGGTGCTCCCCCGCTTCGAGTCTTGCTCCAATGCCAAAATGAGCCGAGCCATGTGCTCGATGGCGTTGACACCGAGGTGGGGTTTGGAGCTATGGGCCGCCTTGCCGCAGACACGAATTTGCCATCGTAATACTCCTTTGGTGGCTGTGACCAGGCGCAATTCGGTGGGTTCCGCGACGAGGGCGGCATTCGCCGTCAATCCTTCGCAGAGCTTGAGCACGCCGCGAAAGGAGAATTCTTCGTCCGCTACCGCGGCGAGCCAAACCTCGCAGGGCGGGGTGATTCCATACTGCTTGAGCCAGCCCACGGCATGCATCATGGCGGCCAATCCCGCTTTGGTATCGCAGGCACCGCGTCCGTAGAGGTTGCCGTTCCGGCACTCCGGGTCAAAAGGCGAGACGGACATGCCGTGGATGGGAGCCGTGTCCGTATGGGCCTCGAGGATGATCCTACGCTTGGGATTTTGGCCGGGCAAACGCGCGATGAGATTGGGGCGTCCGGGAAACACCTCCTGGGTCCAGGATTCCAGGCCATGACTCGCGCAGAAACGAGAGACGTAATCGCAAACGGCAATCTCCGAAACACCCCCATCGTACGCAGGATTCACACTGGGAATGGCGACCAGATCGGAGAGGGTGGAGATCAGAGCGGACGAATTCATCTCGACGGCATTGTCCTCCTGGCCTGCACGGGCCGCAAGGACACAAGACGGCGGGCGAAACGAAGCGGTGCATCCGCAAATTGACGGGGCGCGCCGTTCACAACATTTCCGCTCGCGCCCATCGGCCGCGGCGATCGCCTCCCGCTCCATGGCCCGCCCTGGGTGAATGCCTTCGCCCTGGCAGCCCCTTTGAGGACACACCCTGGAGCGGCGTCTACACCGTATCCCGGCGCTGCCGCGCGTTTCACCGACAACCTGCGGATGCACCGAGATTCGTAGCAGTCAATCTTTTCCCCTTGGAATGCTTCCTCCCTGGGCCGCACGATGAGGCATGGCTGCGTCCAAACTGCGCGTCGCCGTCATCGGCACGGGATCCCTGGGCAAGGAACACGCCCGCATTTATCACGAGCTTGCGAAGTCCGGCCCCGTATGCCTGGCCGGCGTTTACGACGCCCATCCCGAAACTGCCCGCAAAATCGCCGATCGCCTGGGCGTTCCCGCTTTCGATTCCCTGGTCGAAGCCGCCGCCTCCGCCGAAGCCTTCAGCGTGGTCACGCCGACCCGCACTCATTTTGAGATCGCCCGCGACCTGCTCGAACAAGGCAAGCACGTCCTGGTGGAAAAACCGATGACGGATCACGCCGAGCAAGCCGCCGATCTGGTCGAATGCGCTCGCCGCCGCCAAGTCATCCTCCAGGTCGGACATGTCGAGCGTTTCAATCCGGTCTTCTCCTGGCTCCAAGAAGCTGCCACCCACCCCCGATTCATCGAGTGCCACCGCCTGTCTCCCTACCCCGCGCGCAGCACCGACATAGGGGTGGTGCTCGATCTCATGATTCATGACCTGGATGTCATCCTTGCCCTGGTGCGCGCTCCGGTCCAAAGCGTCGAAGGAGTCGGAGTCAAGGTGTTGAGCGGGCGCGAGGACATCGCCAACGCTCGCCTCCGTTTCGCCAATGGCTGCGTCGCCAATCTCACCGCGAGCCGCATCAGCCCCGAGCGACTGCGCAAAATCCGTGTGTTCAGCGGCGGCGCTCAACCCGCTTACGTCTCGCTCGATTACCGTGCCCAGGAAGGTTACATTTACCGAATCGCCCGCGAGGATGAACCCGAGAGCTCGTTGTTGACGAAACTGATGAAGGCCAAGGACTCGGCCATCGTGAGCGAGTTCGGAGGCCGCCGCATCGTTCGAGAACCCGTTCCGCTGAACAAGGAAGAGCCCCTCCGCCTTGAACTCAGCCATTTCGTGCAGTGTGTCCTGGCCCGCAAGACGCCGAAGGTCAGCGGCGCGTCGGCCAAGGATGCCCTGGATCTCGCCTTCGAGATCACCCGCCAGATCGACGCCGCTTCGGCTGCCTGAAGCCGACCTCTCCACATGCCCCCGCGACAGCCAGCCGAATGCCTGATCGTCGCGGGGGAACCCAGCGGCGATGAACTGGCCAGCCGCTTGGTGCGCGAACTCCAAGCACGCTGGCCCGGGTTGCGCCCTCGCTTCTTTGGCGCGGGCGGACCCGCTTTGGCGGCGGCAGGCGTGGAGCTCACGGTGGATCTCACCCGTCATTCGATCATCGGGTTGGTCGAGGCGTTGCGCCAATACCGATTCTATCGCGGCGTCTTTGATCAACTGATCGAACTTGCGCGCCGCCGGCAGCCCGAACTGGTCATCTGTGTGGATTTCTCCGGATTCAACCGAAGACTCGCCGCCGCTCTGCGCCGTGCCGCTGCGGAAGGCCCCTCCGCCGGATTCCGGAATTGGCGCCCGCGCATCGCACAATTCGTTTCGCCCCAGGTTTGGGCCTCCCGGCCGGGAAGAGTGAAATCGATGCAGCGAGATCTCGACCTCCTGCTTTCGGTGTTCCCGTTCGAAAGGGAATGGTACGCGCGAAACGCCCCGCGATTACGCGTTCAATGGGTCGGACACCCCTTGCGAGATCGCCCTTTACCCGCCGGACGTTTGGACGAACATGCACCGCGTCCTCTTTTGGCGCTGCTCCCGGGGAGCCGCCGCGCGGAACTGGAAAGTCATTGGACCCCGGTTGTGGAAGCGGCCAGGATTATTCAGGAGCGAACGCGGTTGCGGCCCGTGATGGTGCTGCCGCGCGACGATTTGCTGGACCGCAATCGTGAAGCAGAGCTGCGAGGCCAGGGGGTTGAATTCCGCGTTGGAAATTTAAGCGAGGTGCTGTGCCAATCCGCGCTGGCTCTGGCTTCGACGGGAACGGTCACGCTGGAATGCGCGTTGCACGAAGTTCCGACGGTGGCTTTCTACGTCACCTCGTGGTCCACGTATCAAATCGGGCGCCGCATGATCCGCGTGCCCTACCTCGCCATGCCCAACCTGCTGGCCGGGAAGAAAATCATGCCGGAATGCATCCAGCACGAGGTCACAGGTCGGCGGTTGGCTGAGGAAGCGTTCCACATTCTCGAGAATCCCGAGCGCTTGAAAGAACTGCGCGCTGAACTTCGTCAAGCCGCGCAATCTTTGGGTCCGCCCGGCGCTTGCGCCCGCGCCGCAACGGCGCTGATCGAACTGATCGAAGCTTGAGAACTTAACTGGGCCCGAAACTGAACCTCGCGGTTGCGCTTTCGGTCCGCGGCGTCCCATAGAGAAACCTGCGGATTCCACCCACCTACTCGTCGGTCTGGCTCAATTTGGCGAGCACGCTAAAATCCTCGAGGGTGGTGGTGTCGCCCTTGATCTCGGCGCCGGAGGCGATTTGCTTGAGCAATCGCCGCATGATTTTTCCTGATCGCGTCTTGGGCAGCATTTCGGCGAAGCGAATGTCGTCGGGCTTTGCCACCGGCCCAATCTCCTTGCCGACGTGTTCGCGCAATTCCTTTTGCAACTCGGGCGAGGCCTTGACGCCGGTCTTGAGCGTGACGAACGCTACCAGGGCCTGGCCTTTGAGGCTGTCCGGACGCCCCACCACCGCGGCCTCGGCCACTTTCAAATGGCTCACGAGAGCGCTTTCGACTTCCGCCGTGCCAATGCGATGCCCCGCGACGTTGAGCACGTCATCGATGCGCCCCACGATCCAAAAATAGCCGTCCTTGTCCTGCCGGCAGCCGTCCCCGGTGAAATAGCTGCCGGGGACCTCCTTCCAATACACTTCTTTGTAACGCTGCGGATCGCCCCAAAGGCCTCGGAGCATGCTCGGCCACGGTTTGCGGATCACCAACTTGCCGCCGGAGCCTTTCGGCACCGCGCGGCCTTGATCATCGACCACCTCGGGCAGGATCCCGAAGAAGGGCAACGTGGCGGTGCCTGGCTTGGTGGGCGTGACGCCCGGCAGAGGCGTGATCATGATGGCGCCGGTTTCCGTCTGCCACCAGGTATCGACGATGGGGCAACGTTTGCCGCCGATCACCTCATGATACCAAATCCAGGCCTCGGGATTGATGGGCTCTCCCACCGTCCCCAGCAGGCGCAGCGACGAAAGATCATGTTTCTTCGGCCAGGATTCCCCCCATTTCATGAAGGCGCGGATCGCGGTGGGCGCCGTATAAAGGATGGTGACCCCGTATTTCGCCACAATGCGCCAAAAACGATCTGGCTCGGGATGATTGGGCGCACCCTCGTACATCAGGCTGGTGGCGCCGTTGGCCAGGGGTCCGTAGACGACATAACTGTGCCCCGTCACCCAACCCACATCGGCGGTGCACCAGTACACATCGGTTTCCTTGAGATCGAAAACGTACTTCGAGGTCAGTTTGGCTCCCAACAGATAACCCGCCGTCGTATGCAGGATACCCTTGGGCTTTCCAGTGGAACCGCTGGTGTAAAGAATGAACAACGGCGATTCGCTGTCCATGGCCGCCGGGGCACAAACCGAGGAAGCCCTGCCGCACTCCTCATGCCACCAAACATCAACACCCTCCTTCATCGGGACGTCGTGGCCTGTGCGTTTCAACACGATGACCCTTTCGATGGTGGCGGCCAGACGCTTTCCCGCCGCATCCACCAGATTCAACGCGTCGTCCACGTTCTTCTTCAAGGGAACGATCGCGCCGCGGCGAAAGCCGCCGTCCGAGGTAATCACCAGCTTCGCCTGGGAATCCTGGATGCGATCCGCCACGGACTGCGCGCTGAAGCCGCCAAACACCACCGAGTGCACCGCACCGATCCTCGCGCAAGCCAGCATGGCAATCGCCGCCTCCGGAACCATGGGCAGGTAGATGATGACGCGGTCGCCTTTGCGAAGGCCTGAGTTCTTCAACACATTGGCGAAATTGCAGACTTCGCGGTGCAGTTGCCGGTAGGTGAGCACTCGTTCTTCACCCGGCTTGCCCGGTCCGGCCGGTTCGCCTTCCCAAATGATCGCCGCGCGATTGGCCACCGGCGTGCCCACATGCTTGTCCAGGCAATTGGCGGAAAGATTGAGCTTCCCTCCAACGAACCACTGGCAGGATGGCGTCTTCCAACGCAGCACTTGCTTCCATGGCTTGATCCAGACGAGTTCCTCCTTCGCCTGCTTGGCCCAAAAAGTTTCCGGGGAGCGGATGGACTCCGCGTAAAGCTTTCGATACTGCGCCATGGACGAAAGGCGGGCCTGCTTTGAAAACTCCTTGGAAGGCGGGAAAACCCTCTCTTCATGAAGCATGGACGTGATGTTTTCGCTCATAAGTGAGTGGACAAGTTGAACGGGCTCCAATCTTCGCTGCCTGCACCAAGCCGCGTCAATCCCGCCGTTGTTTGCCCGGTTGCTCCCCGTGTATCCCGATGTTGTTGGTAGGGCGGGCCTGTCCCAGCCCGCCGCCCACGGGATGCAAAACATCATGCTCCGGCGGCGCGCCGGGACGGACGCGCCCTACCTGCATCACCGGCAACATCGGGATGCACCGGGTTGCTCCGCTTCCGGCCTCCGGAACCATCACGCCAGCGTGGTGGCGATTTCTTTCGCAAAATAGGTGAGGATGAGGTCGGCCCCCGCGCGCTTGATGCCAAGCACGGATTCATCGCGTGCGGCAGCATAGTCCAGCCAGCCCAAGTTCGCGGCCGCATGGATTTGCGCATACTCCCCCGAGACCTGATAAGCCGCAATCGGCAGCCGGGTTTGCTCACGCAGTTCACGAACAATGTCCAAATAGGGTCCCGCCGGTTTGACCATCAAAATGTCCGCACCTTCACCGGCATCGAGCAACGCATCCCGGATCGCCTCCCGCCGGTTGGCGGGATTCAATTGGTAGGAACGCTTGTCGAGATAGGTCTGACCGGCTGCTTGCCGGCTGCCCACCGCGTCGCGAAAGGGGCCATAGTAGGCGGAGGCAAACTTGGCGGAATACGCCAGAATGCCAACACGCTGAAAACCCGCGGCATCCAAAGAGCGCCGAATGGCCGCCACCCGTCCGTCCATCATGTCCGACGGCGCCACCCAATCCGCCCCGGCCCGTGCCTCCACGACAGCCTGGCGGCAAAGCGCTTCCACGGTTCGATCGTTGTCGACCTCACCCTCCGAGTCCAGCAAGCCATCATGGCCATGGCTGGTGTAAGGATCCAAGGCCACGTCCGTAATCACCAAAAGTCCCGGCAAAGCCTTCTTTATGGCGGTCACGGCGCGAGGAATTAACCCGCGCGGCGAAAAACCCTCGGTACCCCCGGGATTCTTCAACGACGGATCGAGGCATGGAAATACAGCCACGGCGCGGATGCCGAGGCCCGAAAGCACCCGGCATTCCTCAACCAGGCGGCGAATCGAAAATCGGGCGACACCCGGCATGGACTTGACCGGCGTTTCCTCACGGTCCAAATCATGCACGAAGAGGGGCGCGATCAGATCCTCGGAACGGAGGAAAGTCTCCTGGACGAGGTCGCGGACGGCCTGATGGCGGCGCAGACGGCGCGGTCGAAGGGGCAGATCCATGGCAGGGGCTCGTCGTGTGGCAGGCATGGATCGAATCATCGTAATTCGGCTCGCCGGAACAAGCGGAATTTGCGCGGTGGCCAAGTGGATCAAGGCCGTCCGGACCAGTGGACCGCCAAGACGGACTCCGCCCGAAGGCGCTCGAACCGGGACCACGAGCCGCACCCTGAAACGTGGCGTTAGCGCGGACCTCGGGCTCGAGTTCATCAGCCGTTCTCATTTTGCCTGGAACAAGGTAGGGCGCGCACTCCGCTGCGCGCCGCTTTTGGAAAGAGCCGGTCTCGGCGCGCAGCGGAGTGCGCGCCCTACCCGTCAAAATGAGAACGGCTGCGTGTTCACGGCCACGCCTTGCCTCCATCCAGTGCGCTTGGCAGCATCACGCAGTGTCCGGGCACGGCATAACCTTTTCGAGTCCGATCGTGTGTGAACGATGCGGGCTTGGCCCGGTGTCCCGGTCTCCAACCACTTGATGCGCCTCCTTTTCATCAAACCGAAACACATTGGGGATGCGCTCCTTCTGACGCCCACCCTGGCCGCTGCAAAAGCGACTTATCCCGAGGCCCAAATTTGGGTGGTGGTTCGACGGGGAACCGAAGGCATTCTCGCCGGTTCACCTCACATCGATCGTTTGTTGACTACCGCCGCCCCGGAATCCGACCGGCGATCACGCTGGGATTTTCTCAAAGACTTGTCCTTGTTGGGGGAGATTCGGCGTCAATCCTTCGATTTCGCTTTTGAGCTCTCCCATGGAGATCGCGGGAGACTGCTCGCGGCCTGGAGCGGAGCGCACTTTCGTTGCGCGAGTGATGGCGTCTATCGGCTTCCCCGATTCTGGCGGCCCTGGTTCAATAAGATTTCAACGCGTGATTGGAGCCGCGAACATCAGGTGGAAGCCTCGTTCCACGTGGTGCGCGAGTTCCTTCCGCTCCAGATCGATTCCCCCCCGCCGCTGGTGTTCTCCAAAGACCGGACCGTCCCTTGCGACCTCGGCCTGAGGGCGGGCCGTTACGCGGTCCTGCATCCCGGCACGCGTTGGAAACGCAAGCGCTGGCCGACGGAGCATTGGGTGGTGTTGGGCCAAAAGCTCAGGCAAGAACTGGACTCCATCGTCATCAGTTCCGGCCCGGATCCAAGCGAAATGGAATTTTGCGCTGCGCTCGCCCAGTCCATCGGCCCTGGAGTCCTCTGCACGGGAGGGCGGCTCTCCTGGGCTCAGTTGGCGGGACTGCTCTATGAGGCTCGATTGTTCGTGGGCGTGGACACGGCGGCGATGCATTTGGCAGCGGCATGCCAAGCTCCGACCGTGGCCTTGTTCGGCCCTTCCCTGATCGAGCAGTGGCATCCGTGGCGCGTTGCCTACCGGCTCTTGAAGTCCAATCCATCCCAAATGAATTCTGACAAAAACACCATGATCGACATCACTCCTCAGGCCGCGCTCACGGCGTGCGGGGAACTCATGTCTGCTCACGCCTTTTCCCCGGGGAATGGCCATTGATCCGCATCAACTTTCGGCAGGTGTTTGACGCTCGAGCTTGGGCGTATCTCGACGCTGCTGAATGGCCGTTTCCAGCAAAAGAACTCCGCCGGGGCGGGGTGCGGAACGGTGAGTAACTTGAGCATCAAGTTAGTCGGGAGGTTCACCTGTCCATGCGGGCGGCCACGAGCTGAGCTCAGGATTTCTGAAACCACGCGTAGGTGCCTTGCTGACGCCAGCGTTTCCAGGGGGTCACCCAATTGCGATTGAATTGACGGGGCAGATTCCAGAGTTGACCGGCGCCCATCCACTTCAACCAGGGCAGGCGCACCGGTGTCAGTCCGCAAAGCTGCCCGAGCTTGCGCAGTGAGGACCCTGAAAACAAATTGACATGTTCCAAGGGCGCGAGGGCATCCAAGGTCCGGGCTTCGAGAATCCCGTTGTCCCCGCTCGCTTGGGCCCGCTTCAAACGGGCTGGAAGCCCGGATTGATCGGGTGTGCTCAGTTTCAAATAAGCGCCGGGCTTCAGTCGGCCGGCCAGCCTTCCCACCACGCCAAGGGGATCGCTCAAATGCTCGGCGACTTGATCGACGTTGATGAAGTCGAATTCCAATCCGGCCAAATCCTCCTGGGTGACGATTTTGATCCCGCGCCGGGAGCAAAAGTCCGCCGCGGCTCGATTCACCTCCACCGCATAAACGTCGCAACCGTGAGCCAACGCCATGCTCGCCCACTTGCCCCAATTACACCCGAAATCGAGCACCCGCGGGGAAGGCGCCGGACATAATTGGCGCAGGACCAAAATCTCCTCGGTCATATGGGCGAACCAATGCAGCTTTTGACGTTCGATCTGTTCGCGGAAAACCTCATCCCCCGTCGGCGGCGAATACCAATCCGCCAACTCGCCGTCCTCCATCACCCACGTTTGGAAGTGAAATCCGCCCAGCGGGCTTTCCCGTATTTCGTAAGGTTTCCTTGCGAGCCATCGCTTTTCGGCGCCGCGAGTCATGGATCGAAACTCTGGCAGGTCGTAAGGCCTTGAAAAGACGACCGGGGCTGCCTGGCCGGTCAGTGGACATTGCAATCGCTGAATCATGTGCGGCCGCGCCATGCCTTTTCGCGTGCGTGAGCCGGGGGCATTCTCGCGGAGGGTTCGCGGCCTTGGCAAGCGCGTCTCCCGCGAGGGGGACTGTCCATCCACCGGCTTTTGCAGTGCGCCATGGCGCGTGGGCAAACACTGGGGCTGCTTCGAGCAGACGTTGGCGGAGCCATCCCCGGTCCACCTCGATCTCCTCTCCATGAATCCGGCCCAAGCGAAACCGTTGCATTGCCGTGGGCTTAACGTCAGGATGCGGGCATGCAATCCCCGCGCGTTTTCTGCTGTTCCTTCACCGCGCTCATGCTGAGTTCGGTCGTTTTTCCCGTGCTTGCCGCAACGCCTCCCGAGCCCCGATTCGAAGCGGTCGAGATCGACACCCAGATCGAAATCGGCTACGGCCTCGCCCTCGCCGACGTGGATGGCGACGGCAAGACGGATGTCCTTCTCGCCGACAAGTCCCGCTTTGTCTGGTACCAGAACCCCTCCTGGAAGAGACATATCCTCACCGACAAGCTCACGGAAAAGGACCATGTCTGCATCGCCGCCGCGGACATTGACGGCGACGGTCGAGCCGAAATTGCGGTGGGCGCGGAGTGGAATCCCGGGGACACCCAAAACAGCGGCGCCGTCTTTTATCTCGTGCCGCCCGCGGACCGGACCCAGAAATGGACTCCCGTCAAATTGCCCCACGAACCGACGGTGCATCGCATGCGGTGGATTCGCAGCAGGCAGGGAGGCTACGAATTGTTGATGGCGCCCTTGCACGGGCGTGACAATCGCAACGGCCAGGGCACGGCGGTACGATTGCTCACTTACCGCCGCGCCGGTTCGCCCGAGAAGGCGGAAAACTGGAAGGTCGAACCTATCCTGACCATGCAACACATCACTCATAATTTTCATCCCGTGCAATGGGATCAGGATCCGGAACACGAGTTCGTCCTGGCGGGAAAACAGGGTGTGTTCCTCTTCGATTCGGCCAAGGGATGGCATGGCCATCCCATCGCCGGTGGAGGCCTGGACGGTCCGGATGCGCCCGGCGCCGGCGAAGTGCGTGACGGGAAGCTCCCAGGTGGACGGCGCTACCTCGCAACCGTCGAGCCATGGCATGGGAACAGCGCGGTGATCTATGCCGAGAACAAAGCCACCGACCGATGGGAACGCCGTGTGGTCGATGGGACCATTGTGGACGGCCATGCGGTGGCTTGTGGCGACGTGCTCGGTCTGGGTCATGATCAGTTGGTGGTCGGCTGGCGCGCCATGAACCGGCCCGGGGTGAAGGTTGGCATCCGCCTCTACTCCCCG
>VHDF01000054.1 GCA_016871495.1 Verrucomicrobiota bacterium
TACTTGCAATGCCACGTAGAGCACGCACGAAATCAGGATCGGATACGCGATGGCTACGACCGGCACGCAGTTCATGACCATTTCCAGCGCCTGGAGTGGTTGAGGCTGGTTTGACCACTTTTGAATCAAGACAAAAAGATTGCCTCCAAATACCAATGTAGGTACCGTCATGCCCAGCACGATAACCCACATGAGTCGCTGTTGCAGTCTCGTCTTTATCGTAAAAGGACCTTTTCGAGAGTTCATAACTGGTCTCTTGAGCTTCTTTTCCGCAGCCCGAGGAGGTCCACCCCGCCACGACCTCGTTAAACTGCGTTGAGTATACCTTCGGACATCCTGGAGTCAGGTTAAGTAGAATTTAGGCACTACTCCGACAGTCCGAATGGCTCGGTCACGGGAAAGGCTGGACCTACTCCAAGCTGCCCATTCATCTCAACCTTGAGAATTGCGCTTCTCGATCTTGATTTTGAGAATCGAGCCCCCTCTCGATATGCTCTTCAACGTGCTTCACATCAAACACATAGGAAACAAGTTGAATCCTAAACTCAAGTGGAGAGTTCGGAATTGGGCTTGCTTCACGCCATCTTGATCCATGGCGTCGGATGAGTTGCCAACGCGGATGATATCTTTATTGAAAGCTCGCGTGATTCCGAAACTAAATCGAACGAAGTGCCAGCGGACTTCCGGCTTTTGCCTGCTGGAGGTGGTCACCTCGGTCGCGATCAGTGCGGTGGGAATCACGGGCGTGATTTCGGGATACATCCTGGCGGCGGAGCGTGCCGAATGGTCCGCCCTCTCGGCGGCGGCCAACGAGCAATCCATCCAACGGGTCGAACAAACGCGTGCGGCGAAGTGGGAACCGGGCGCCGCGTCTCCCCTCGACGAATTGGTCGCGACCCACTTTCCCATGCAGGTGGTCGAACTGAGCCTGCCTCGGAAAGGCACCAACGTGTCGTGGGCCACGAATCGCACCACCATCTCCACGATATCTTCAGACCCGCCCCTGAAGATGATTCGCTCGGAAACCACGTGGTCCTACTTATCCCGCGGTGTTTTCACGAATACCATCATCGCGTATCGAGCACCAGATTCATGAATGGCGAGTCTCGCCCGTTTCGTCTCTAGGAGCCCGCGCGAAGCCATTGCCCTCCAGGGCACGAGGAGCGATCGCGGTTCCATGTGGACACCTCCCGCGCGGTGGGTTTGCGAACCTTGGCGCAATCCGGCACAACCGACAGCATCGTAAATACCAACGAGCGCTGACGCTCACGCAGGTTCTCGTCGCCTCGACCCTCTTCATGTTTCTCGTCCTGGGTTTGATTTCCTCGAATTTCTTCGGACTCAAAGTTCTTGAAATCACTCAGTCGAAACTCGGCGCCAACGACTACAGCAAACGCGTCGTCGGGAGGTTGACCTCCACATTCAATCCGCCCGGTTGCTTTCCGTCGGCGACGGAACACTCTACGGAATGACCCCGGCCGCGGTGAATGCCAACCAGCAAGGCAATGCGGTTCAACTCCATTCCACCACCAACACAAACCAGTTCACCCGCTACTTTTGGGATGCCTCCGACCAATCCTTGAAGCGCGTCACCAACGGTTCCACCACGGCCGAAACCGTGGCTTCTTCCATCAGCAACCGGATTGTCTTCACGGTGGAGAATCACCGGGGAAACGTCCTGACCAATCCCCAGAATAATTTCGTCGTCGGAGTGGACCTGCAATTCTTCGAGTTACCCAATCCGCGCTCGCGGTTGGATGAGTCCACCCATTTCGATTCGTATCGAGTTCGAACCCGCATCGCGCGCCGTGCCACCGATTAAGAGGCATGAAACCGAGCCACGGAAACCCTAGCCGCAAAGGCTACGCTCTGATCATGGTGCTGGTCTTCACCGGCATCGGCCTGGCCATGGTGGGTGCCGCGCTCCGCTGGGCATCCAACAACGCGATGCTCACCCAGCGGAATAATCTTTTCATCAGCAACGTCTCCGTCGCCGAAGTCGCCACTCAGAAGGTCATCGCCAAGGTGGCCCAGGATTTCCAAACCAACGGTGAGTCCTACGTCTACGACAAGCTGGGGGACTACCGGCGGCTCGTGCCTGTTCCTTCGGAAAATCCCGTCTGGAGCAATTACCGGTTCAGCGACGGGCGCGGCAACACCGATCGCACTTTCGTGGAACGCCTCACCCCGCGCACCTATGGTCTCCTCACCACCAAATACACGGGACTCCAGGGCTATGGCGCGACGTATCGAGTCCTCTCCAATGCCCGCCTGCTCGCCAGTTCCTCGGGAAGCATGGTTTCCGCTGTGCGCCAGGACATTCAGCTCGCCGAAATTCCTCTCTTTGAATACGCGGCCTATTACGCCATTGATCTGGAAATCTGTCCCGGCTTCAACTTTGACATTCTAGGCCCGGTCCATTGCACGGAAAACCTCTACTTGCAGCCCGGCGGCGCGCGATTGTCCTTCGGCAGCCACGTCACCGCCGGCAAACAACTGGTGCAAGGCAAGAAACCCGGCGACCCCAACCTGCGCTCACCTGGAGTCATCGAGTTTCGGGGTGAACGCGACGGCGGCGTTCGCGCGGTCAATATCCCGATCGGCGTCCCCAACACTTCGAATAACCTCCGCCTTCTGGTCGAGATTCCTTCCACCGCTGAATCCCCATCCTCTCCGCTCGGGAAGCACCGCTTTTATAATCAAGCGGATTTGATCGTCCTCGTTTCGAACACCATCACCCGGGTCTTCAGCGGCGCTTACAATGGTTTTTCGACCGTCATCCCCGCCACCAATCTGTTCGACACCACCGTCATCGTCACCAATCGCACCGGGCGCGGGCGGGGACGGGGACGAAAAACTCGCGTGACCTACACCACCAACGTCTATGATGGCATCCTGTCGACGAACCAGATTTTTTACGACCGGCGCGAGAACCGAAATGTCCTGGCCACGGAATTCGATGTGGATGAAATGATCGATGTCATGCCCTATCTCGTCTCGGTGCTCGGCCGGCAACCCAGGGTCATTTACGTGGCCGATCACCGGTCCCAATCCTCCACCAACATGACCGCCCTCCGCATCGTCAATGCGGACACACTCCCCACAGGGGGATTGGCCATTGTCACCCCCAATCCAATGTACGTGGTCGGACATTTCAATGTGAGTCCGGATGAGATCGGAACCGCCAATACAGCCGGATCTCAGCCAGCCTTGCTGGTTTCAGATGCCATCACCATCCTCTCGACCAATTGGTCCGACATGAATAGCGGCCTCACGATTGCTAGTCGCGTAGCGCGCCCCACCACCGTCAATGCGGCCATGATTACCGGAATTGTCCCAACTCGGAGCGGCGCCTACAGCGGCGGGTTCGAAAACAGTCTCCGCCTGCTCGAAGACTGGAACGGACTCCGACTGAACTACAACGGGTCCATCGCCGTCCTTTACCAGAGTCTCTACGCCACGGCGCCGATCACCAGCGGTTCCACCATTTACCGTCCCCCCATTCGGAGTTTTGCCTACGATTCCAATTTCGACGACGTCAAAAAGCTCCCCCCGGCCACACCTTTCTTGCGCACCGTGATGCGCGCTTCCTACGCCCAAATCAAGCCGGACCTCATCGAGTAACCCGGCATGCGGCACCTCTGGACGCAAGTCATCGGTGCATGGTGCCTTCTCTGGGCACCCCACGGATTCTCTGCCGCCGAAGCCTCGGGGCGCGAAGCCGAGGGATTTCGCTTTTTCCATGGTCGTGAGGCGATGCCTGAAAACAGTGAGGTTGTCAGCGGCATCATCCTCACCCCAGCCGGACGTTTCGTTTTCCTGCCTCCTGCGGATTGGAATCTCCAAGTCAAATCCCGGGATAAGACATTGATCTTCCAAGGCACAGAACTCGGCTTGGTCCTCACCATGATCCTGGATCCGGGCCAAACCAACCTGCCCGCCTTCTCCGCCACTCAAGAATGGGAGTCGCTGGCGAGAAACAACGAAGATCCGGCAGGATGGACCCTCACCCCGCGAGGCGTTTTTTGGGCAGACGGCCTTGTTGGGCACGGCTTCGACTTGGTCCGGGCCACTCCAGGCAAACCCAAATTTCTCAAGCGAAGAGTGTTTTGCTCTAGCCCGGCCGGACTCATGCGTTTTGAACTGGCCGGACATCCCGATTCCGTTGAAAAGCATCACCCCCTCCTCGCCTCCCTGGTGGGATCGCTCCGATTTGAGGCACCACTCGAAAAGGCTGCCCCGCCCCCCTCGCCTTGATTGAAGCGGGCGGTCACTGACCCGGCCCAAAGCGTTCGCGCGACCAAGGGCATCGCGGTCCGAAGCCAGGCACCGCGATGGATCAGGACCGGGCGACCGGACCGCAGCATTTCGCCATTCCTGGTGGGCGACCAAACTTGCCTTCCCCGTGAGGTTGGGGGCTCGCATCCGTGGATCCCGATGTTGTTGGTAGGGCGGGCCTGTCCCAGCCCGCCGCCCACGGGATGCAAAACATCATGCTCCGGCGGCGCGCCGGGACGGACGCGCCCTACCTGCATCACCGGCAACATCGGGATGCACCGGGCTCGCATCCCCCCGGGTCTGAACGCTCGACAGTCGCCATTTCCTCGCGCATTTTCCTCCGCAATGTCCACGCCGCCTTCGTTGCCAACGATGATGAAAGGGGCCGTTTTTCTACGCCGGCTTGCGAGCACCGCGGTGCTTTGGACCACGATTCTCACCGCCCTTTTCTCAGGTTACGAGAGCCTTTCCAACGCGGTTTTCATTGTGATTTTGCTCGCGCTGGGAACTTCGGGACTATGGGAGTTTTACGACCTGGCAGGCAAGCGGGGCTATCCCTGTTATCGAGGCTGGGGCATTTTCGGAGGACTCCTCCTCTTGTTCAGCACCTTTCTTTGGCTTACCCAACGACTTGGACCCGTGCTCCAGCCTGCCAAGGCCAATGATTTTGAAACCGGATTCCTCGTGCTGTTCGTGCTCGGGCTTTGCCTGAGGCAGTTCTTCAATCGCGAGAATCCGGACGGACTGCTCGCCATTTCCGTCACCCTGTTCGGGCTCATGTATGTGCCCTGGTTGTTGAATTTCCTTCAGAAAATCACGTTTCATCCCAAGCTGGGTGGAGACGGCAAATTCTATCTCCTCTACTTCATCGTGGTTACAAAGTTCAGCGACATTGGCGCTTATGTCGTCGGCTCGATGATCGGGAAACACAAAATGATTCCGCGCATCAGCCCCGGCAAGACGTGGGAAGGATTCGCCGGCGCCATTCTGGTCTCCACCGGAGTCAGCCTCTTGTTCGCCCACTTGGCCGGAAGCCACCTTTACGGAATGAATTTCCTCCACGCCCTCATCCTCGGCATCCTGCTGAGCGTTTCGGCCGTGCTGGGCGATCTGATCGAGTCCCTCTTCAAGCGCGAAGCCGGAGTGAAGGACTCAGGACGGCTCTTTCCAGGGATTGGCGGCATTTTGGACCTTCTCGACAGCCTGCTGTTCAATGCCCCACTGATGTACCTTTACCTGCGCCACGTGCTCACGCACCCATGATCTCGCACTGCTATTCATTCTTGACCGGAGCGCGGCTGTGTCGTCCCGACCCACCGCAGCCGATTCTACGGAAAATGGCCGCCTCACCAGGGCCGACCGCTGCGGCTGGGGCTTCGCACAGAGCCGCGTTCCGCAAAATGAGGATTGCTGGCCACGCGGGGATCCCGCTTGCACCCGTGAGCCGGAGCATGAGAAACATGCCGTCACCATTCACCGCTCGCCTATGAATTCCTATTCAACTGCTTCCGCACCCACCCGTCGCACGTTCTTGAAAGGCGTCGCCGCCCTCGCCGGCGCCGGTGTCGTCGATCAAATTTCAGCCCGAGCAGCGAACCCCCAGCATCGCTTGAAACTGGGCTTCGACAATTTCGCGGTCCGCGACATGAAATGGAACGCGGTTCAACTCATCGAGTACGGCGCGAAACTCAAGGTGGATTCCATTTTCATCACGGATTTCGGCCCCTTCGAAAAACGAGACGACGCCTCCCTGGGCGAGATCCGCAAGCGCGCCGAGGATCAGGGCATGCAAATCCAATTGGGCAGTTGGAGCATTTGCCCGACCGCCAAATCATTCCGAAAGGATTGGGGCACCGCCGAGGAACATCTCCGCCTTGGCCTGCGCATGGCGAAAGCGCTGGGGTCTCCCGTCTTTCGCGTCATCCTCGGCAACGGGGACGACCGCAAGAGCGCCGGCGGCATCGAAGCCCGCATCGAGGACACCGTGGCCGTCTGCCGGGCCTGCCGCAACCAATCGCTCGATTCCGGCGTCAAAATCGCCGTCGAAAATCACGCGGGCGACATGCAGGCCCGCGAATTGGTCACCCTGATCGAAGCCGCCGGACGCGACTACGTTGGCGCCAACCTCGATTCAGGCAACGCCTGCTGGACCATGGAAGATCCGCTCCGCAATCTCGAAATCCTCGGTCCCTACGTGCTCACCACCAGCCTGCGCGATTCCATGATTTGGGAGTACGAGAAAGGAGTTGCCGTGCAATGGACCGCGATGGGGGAAGGCATCGTCGATTTCAAATCCTTCTTCGAACACTTCATCCGGGTCTGCCCCAACGCACCGGTCCACATCGAGACCATCTCGGGCTTCACCCGGCGTTTAGCCCTGTTTGAAAACGAGTTCTGGACGCATTGGCCGAAGATGGAAGCCCGGGATCTCGCCCGCTTCATGGCCCTCGCCAAGAAAGGCAAAGCCATCCCCGAGTTCCGCGCGCCCAACCCTCAAGCCGGCCAGGAATATCAAAAAGGCGAAATCGAACGCAGCATCGCCTACTGCAAGAACACTCTCGGTCTGGGACGAAGAATGTGAGGGTTCAAGATGCTCTCAACTTCCGCGTCCCTCAGACTCCGGCAACCGAATCGAATCGGCCACGAGGCAGTCGTTCTCGCAATGACATGAAACAAAACGATCTGCCTCTTCTCGACATTCCCAAAGTGAAGCTTCAACAACGATCGAAATAGCAGGTGCGTGATTTCACCTCATCCTGTGGACGATACGGGGTGGGCCGGACGACAATCAACCCTCCGGGCAACATGATACGATCGCTAATAGGACCACTTGCGACGCATCGCATCGCACCGCGGGCAGGCTGATACGCAACCCAACACCATCGCGGTTGCGAGTCATGGTATGAGTTAGGACACCATTCGAACAGGGCAACGCCCCAGTCAAAGCAGTTGAGATCCATTGCAGGCACCCCTGCTGCTGTCAGGGCGTCAACTGAATGCAGCTCAATTCCCTCCCATCGCGCAGATAGAGGCGTCCTTCGGCATAAGCCGGATTGCACCAGTTCGAGCCGCAGGCCTGCACCCGGCCTAATTCGCGATATCCCGCAGGATCCGCGGCCACCAGCACCAGTTCGCCTGTTTCCGTGAGCGCCAGGAGGTTGCTACCCACTGCGATTAAACCAAGGTGGGACTTCTCAGCGGACTGGGTGGCGAATCCCCCTTTGGACCACTTGATCGCGCCGGTTTTAACTTCAACACAAAAGAGATTCCGCTCCGGGCCGAGTCCATACAGATGGCCACGCACCGCGACGGGGCTGGAAAAGTTGACCAGAATCTCCTTTGCCCCCCAGACGATGGGTGCGTTCCATCGACGAGCCACCGGATCGAACGCCGGAGCGACCCCGATCAGACCGTTCTCCTTCGAGGAGACCATCACGATGCCGTCCACCACCACCGGTGTCATCACGTGCCGGCCATAGGTGGTGGTCCTCGGCACACGCCAGAGCAACGCGCCGTTGTCGAGGTTCACTCCGATCAACCCCTCCACCGTGAATGCCACCATCTGACGGGGCTCCGTCGCGGCAAAGGTCGTGACGATGGGGGCTGCGTTGGCCGCGCGGTCGTTCTGGGATTGCCACAGCACCTGGCCGGTCCGCTTGTCGAAACACACCACCCCGGCGCCATGCGTGCCGCCCACCAGCGCGATCAATTTGTTTCCCTCCACCCACGGCGCCGCGGTGAACCCGTGGCGTTGCGCTCCCTGGTTATTGCCCACTTCCGCGGGGGACTCGGACTGGAAGTCGCGCAGAAAATTGACCCGCCAGTGCAACTTGCCATCCGAGGCGCCCAGGCATTGGAGCTCACCCCGGCACGATTGTACATAGATGCGCTCTCCATCCACAAGCGGCGTGCAGCGCGGCCCCGGCGCCGTCTGGCCGTTCTTGAAACCATCGTCAAGTGTGACGCTCCAGACCTTCTCGGCCGTCTCGCGGTCGATGGCATGCACGGTCTCTTTCGTATGCTGCGCATCGAGATAGTACACGCGTGACCCGGCCACGACCGGCGCAGCCAGCCCGTCGCCAATCTTCAGACGCCAGACCCGACGGGGCTCGGCCGGCAATCCGCGCAGCGCCGGACCACCGGCGGCACTATGCCCGTCACGAGCCGGCCCGCGCCAACCCGGCCAGTCCGCCGCCGCGGCGCCGAAGATGCCTAGCAGACCCAAAAGGAGCCACGACGCGACTTCGATCCGGCGCAGGAACGAGTGCCGATAGGCAAAGCAAGGGAGGAAGGGATGAGTTCGTCGGGATCGAACCAAACATGGATTGAGTGAAAGATCAGTCGACTGCATCAGTTTCTGATTTCCTGGAGATCGCGAGTCGAAAACGTGCATGTCATGAGGAAGGGGTTCAGGACCGCGTCCGCGTGGGAATGATGGCGGCAAACGTTCATGAGCGCCGCGACGCGCTTGATCGCCGGTTCGGCAGCACGGGTGGACACACGGCGAATAGAAGCAACGGCCGAAAACCCAAGCCACGGTTGAAAACAGGTGATGGTTGATTGGAAGCGCTTCGGCTAACGGACAGGACCGGTCGTGCGCTCGGCGAGCCACAAATAGTCGTTGGGTGAAAGCCCACCGGCTGCGGTCGGATGCGTCGTCCGCCGGATAGTGGCCACATCTCTCCATCTATGGATTTCGGAATGACCATCGGCAAAAGAGAGGGCTCCGGATCCGCCATGATAGCTCGCCGGAGAGTCGTTCATCGATCCATTCTTGGGCAACACGGTGGTGCCGATGGGCATCAGATGCACCAGGAAGCCGTCGTTCAGAGTGGGGCATTCATCGGTAAACACCCACCGATGGGAAGGTGCGTCGAAGGAGTCGATCGTGCGATACTCTTTCCAAGTGGGCTTTCGCTCGGCGATCTGCGACCACGAGGAACCATCCCAGAATCCACCCACGAACGCGTTCATGGCAATGCTCCGGACTCGCGGGTCCTTGCGGGGCGGATTGACGGTGCGATCGCCCGGGCACTTGAAGATGCTTGCTTCACTGCTGAAATACGGCCCCATGAGCGCCTTGGTAAAAAGGAGCTTATTGGTGTTGTCCGGATTAGTCATGTTATAGCTCATGAATCCGGTACACCAACTCCGGGTCAGGTCGCGTTCGGTCACGGTGTTGAACGGCAACTTTCCCTGGTTGTCGTCCGCATAGAGGCGCCATGCGAGCATGACCTGGCGCAGATTATTCATGCATTGAAGGCTCTGTGCTTTTACTTTGGCCTTGCTCAACGCAGGGAGCAACATGCCGGCGAGAATCGCGATGATGGCAATCACGACGAGCAGTTCGATCAACGTAAAACCTGACCGGTGCCGGTGTGCCGCTGCTTTGGGTATCATGGACAAAACTCTGACAGGATCGTTGCGACTCTGAAAGCCGAAATTCCGCTCGGTGTTATCTATTCAATCGGCTCCGACTGCGGTCCGGACAGGGGTGCTGTGGGCCATGTGCAACCAGGCCGAACCGGCCAAGCCTGGCTGGGTCAACCGGAGTTTCCGTGCTGTCACAGCCCCAAGCGGCGTGGAGAATTCCCAGAACCGCGGCGACAAGCCAAAGCCTGCCGACACATTTGGCTCTGGGTGCCCGTCCCGTCGGACGACCAAGACTGACACCCCACCAAGGGCGTTCAGTCCCGGTGATGAGGCCCGGCCAATGAGAAAACATCCCGAACCCTGCTTGTCCCACGCAGAGCGGAGTTGCCCACCAATCTCACGAATGAACACCAATAAGACCAAGACTTCCCCTTCCTGAGGAATCGGTTCCCTGGGGGGGCAATGGGGTCGGGGGGCAATGGGGTCAAGTCTATATCTATTACAAATCAGTTGGTGAACTCACCCCGGGGCATGGGTGGGGCTGCTGCAGAACCACGATGCACCAACCGGTCAAACACGGGCGAAGCCATCAAGGTCGTCACGACGGCCATGATCACCAGAGCCGCGAAGAGAGAGGGGGTGATCAGTCCGCGCTCCAGGCCGATGTTGATAATAATCAGCTCCATCAGGCCGCGTGCGTTCATGAGGGTGCCGATGCCCAAGGATTCCCTGTGGGATATCCCGGTCGCACGCGCCGCCAACCAGCACGCTCCTCCCTTCCCAGCCATCGCGGCCGCCAACACTAATCCCGCCATGCCCCACAACGCAGCGGTATCCAACAGAGTGATCTGCGTGTTCAATCCGGAGTAGGTAAAGAAAAACGGCAGCAGCAGAGCCACCGTCAATGGCTGAATCCGTTCGATCAAGGCGCGCGTGACCAGCCCGCGCGGCATGGCCACTCCCATAGTGAAAGCGCCAAAAACCGCGTGCAATCCGATGAGATCCGTAAACCACGCTCCCAGAGCCAGGCAGACGAGGCACACGACGAATTCCCGGTCTGAGAGCACGCCACGACCTTCGATCGCTCGCGCCCAGCGAGCCAGGATGGGACGCACCACGCCGAGCGTGACGAGCACGTAACCTATTCCCCCGCCAATGTTGAGCAACGCCCGGGCGGGTTGGTCGTCGAAGCTCGCCAGCACCAACGCGAGCAGACACCAGGCTGCCGCGTCGTCGATGGCGCCCGCACCCAAAGCCACCGTCCCCATCGTGGTGCCCGCCAGTCCCTTGAAATGAATAATCCGCGCCAGCATGGGAAAGGCGGTGATGCACATGGAAGCGCCCAAGAATAAAATCGCTTCCATCCTCGAAACATCGGCGGGAAAGAGGGCCGTTTCCGCATGGAAGTACCAACCGAGCAATCCCCCCAGGACGAACGGCGCCGCCATGCCGGCCGTGGAGACCGCCACCGCGCTCCGGAATCGATCCCGCACGATATCCACCCGGAACTCCATGCCAACGACGAACATGTAGGCCGCCAGACCAAGCTGGGACACCGGGAACAAGACCCGCAAGGTCTCCTTGGGAAAAAGGCGAGCGAACGCCTCGGGCCAGAGCCAGCCCAACAGGGAAGGACCAAGCATCACCCCGGCAATCATCTCCGCCACAACTTGGGGCTGTCCAAAGCGCGCCGCCACTTTCCCGACCGCCTGGCACACCGCCAGGATCACGGCGATTTGAAAAAAGAAGTAAATGGCCAGCTGGAGATTGCTCACGCTTCGTCCAGCTTGCCATGCATCCCTTGTAACGGAAATATCATTTTCCTATTCTTGTTATGCCATTCTGTTATTAAATGTCCTTTGTGGACTTTCGACACCTGCGCTACTTCCAAGCCGTCGCCGAAGAACGAAGCTATTCCCGCGCGGCCGTCCGGTTGCGTGTGGCGCAACCCGCGCTCAGCCGCGCCGTCAAGGAGCTTGAAATCCGACTCGAGGTCCGCTTGCTCGATCGTTCGCGGCACCACGTCCAACTCACACCACCCGGCTCCATTCTCCTCCAAGAGGCCGGGCTCATTCTGGACCGCTACGAGGAAGCGATTCGCCGCGTGCGACGATCCGCCGCGGGCGAGGAAGGTGAAGTGCGGTTGGGCTATATCGGCCTCCCGACCGAACCCTTCCTGGCACGCCTTCTGAGGACATTCCGGGAACGGCATCCGCGTGTCTCCATCCATCTGGAGGAGCGAACGCCGGAACGGGTTTGGGAGAGGGTGGCCCTAGGGCGGTTGAACGCCGGCTTGACGCGGCCCGTGGAGTCTCATCCGGGGCGTGGACTGCGCACGCTCTTGCTACGCGACGAACCCCTCGGCGCGGCGCTTCCCGCTTCTCATCCCCGGTCTGCCTCCCGGTTCCTGCCGTGGCCAGCCCTGGCGGGCGAGTCCTTGATCGTCCTGGCCCGCCGTGAAGGCATGGGGTTGCACGACGCGGTCCTCAAGGGCTGCTTGGACGCGGGTTTCGCGCCCCGCATCGCGCGCACTCCCAGCCTCATCAGCACCGTGCTTCATTACGCCGAAGCGGGTGAGGGTTGGGCCGTGGTCCCCGACTCTGTGGTCCCCGCCCGAGGTTCCCTGCGCTTCATTCCCCTCCGCCCGGCCATCACGGTTCCTTTGGTTCTGGTCTGGAAAGAACCCGGCGAGCCGGCCGAGGTCCGACGTTTTCGTGAATTGATTGAGCAATGGAAAGCGGCGGGATCGCTGTGGCCCAGGCTGCGGCCTGCTTGAAAAGCAGTCCGGCGGGCCCGGAATCCTTCCACTTCAGGATTCAGGTTCAGAGTTCCAATTTGAGCCCTCGGTAGAAGTCTGTCATGTCCGGCGTGGCACCCCGTTGCCCGCAGACAAATGCCGCGGCTCGTGACGCGATCACCGCCATCGTCTCGAGGCTCCATCCTCGAAGCCATCCGACGGTCACCACCGCGGCAAACGCGTCCCCTGCTCCAACCGTGTCTTCGATCCGCTCGACTGGAATCATCGGGGCTTCGACCACGCGCTCGCGCGTGATCAAACGCGCACCTTTCTCACCCCGCGTCAGCACCACCCCCTGGATTGGAAATGCGCGAAAAAGTTCCCGCATCACCTCGTCCTCCCGAGAAACCCATCCGAGCGCGGGCCCGAGCCAGACCAACTCCTCGTCGTTCAATTTCAAAAGCGTAGTCCGGGACAACGACTGCCGGATCCGCGCGGTGTCCACGTCGGGAAAACGAAGATTAATATCAAAGACGCGCAAGCAATCCGGTCGCGTGAGGCTCAGCCATCGTTGGATCGTTTCCGCCGAAGGGGCGCTTCGTTGCGCGAGGGAGCCGAAGCACACGGCGCTGGTTTCCTCCATGGCGTTCTCGACGGAGGCGGGAGCGCGGTGCGATGGGCTACCCAGAAAATCCCAAGCGACCCCCCGCCGGATGCTGAAGGCGGGCTTGCCCTCGGCGTCCAGCCCCACCTCAGCCGTGCCTGTGGGATGCGCTGAATCGACCGCCAACAAGCGAGTGTCGAGTCCGGCGGATTGCAATCGTTCGCCGGCCTCGCGACCCCACGCATCATCACCCACGGCACTCACGGGAAGCGCCCTGGCGCCGAGTGCGTTGGCGTGGTGGGCGAAGTTCGCGGGAGCGCCTCCGAGCTGCCGTCCCGCGGGCAGCACGTCCCACAACACTTCGCCAATCCCCAAAACCGGTTCGTTCACGAGAAGACGAAACGATCAGCGCCATCCAGGGTCCTGGCGGGGTCCGTCTGGAGATCGAGCGCCGCGGGAACAAGGACTTCAGCCGCGACATCTTCCCCGTCGAAATACTTGCAAGATGTCTGGGCGGCGATTTCGCCGATGCGATCAGGAAATGAAATGAGATCGGCGTCGAAGAGGCCGGCCTTTTGCAACGCCGCCCCTTCCTTGAAGGCTCGTCCCCATTCGACCAAGAACGGATTGGCCGGATTCAAGAGGGACACGCCGATCTGCCGCTGATTCTCCGCGGCTCGTGCGCGCGCGGTTCCCACCAGAACGCCCGCCACGACCAGCAGGCAGGAGGCAGGGCGAGGTGACTTCATTGGTGATGACGGGAATCTGGCGGCTTCCTCCAGTGAGTTCAACCTTGAAAGGATTGCCACGAAGCGACCCCCACGGCGACCCCCGCGAACATGCCCCTTGTCCGAGGCTCAGGAGGATGCCTAGGATCGCCGCGCATGACACGAGTGAGTGACTCGCATATTCAGTCCAACACGCCGCTGCCGGCGCCGGCCGAACTGGCCCGCGACATCCCGCGAACGGAACGTCATTCCGCCTTCGTCGCCGCGTCGCGCCAATCGATCGCCCGGATTCTCTCCGGGCAAGACCCGCGATTCCTCCTCATCACCGGGCCTTGCTCCATCCACGATACGGGCGCCGGAAAGGAATATGCCGCCAAGCTTGCCGCCCTCATCCCCCGCGTGAGCGAGCGCCTCCTGCTGGTGATGCGCGTTTATTTTGAGAAGCCGCGGACGACGGTGGGCTGGAAGGGGTTGATCATGGATCCCCATCTCGATGGTTCTTGTGACATCGGGGAAGGATTGCGCGCCGCCCGAAACTTCATGCGTGAAGTCATCGATCTGAACGTCCCCACGGCCACGGAAATGCTCGACCCCATCACCCCGCAGTACATCGCGGATCTCACGTGTTGGACGGCGATTGGAGCGCGGACCACGGAATCACAAACGCATCGGCAAATGGCTTCCGGCCTCTCCATGCCGGTGGGATTCAAGAACACGACCAGCGGCGACATCCGTCCAGCCATCAACGCCATCAAAGCCGCGCGTCAGACTCAAACTTTTCTTGGCATCAGCGAGGAGGGCCGGGCTTCCGTGGTGACCACGACGGGCAATCCAGACACGCACGTCATCCTTCGCGGCGGAGAGCTCGGGCCCAACCATGATCTCAAGTCCGTCAAGGAAGCCATGAGCTTGCTGCAGAAAGGCGGCCTGAGACCGGTGGTCATGATCGACGCCAGCCACGCGAATTGCGGCAAGGACTGCGCCAGCATGCCGGGGGTCTACCGCCAAATCGTGGCGCATCGCGCCTCGGGCGAGCGGGGCGTCATCGGCGCCATGCTCGAAAGCAATCTCGCCGCCGGGACCCAGCCGTTTCCGCAGCCCAAGGACCGCTTGGTCTACGGGCAGTCCATTACCGACTCCTGCATCGATTGGGCCACGACCGAAACGTTGGTTTGGGAAACTTTCGAACGTCTGGCTCCCGCGTCTTAAAGGCCTCCTGTCGTCGTGAAGAAACCCCCGCGTCCGGAAATTCCGCGCAAGACGATTTACCGCCTTTCGATTTATCTTCGGTGCTTGCAGCGGTTGAAGGAGAACGATCTGCGCACGGTTTCCAGCGAAGCCCTGGCCAAGGCGGCCGGAGTGAAATCGTCCCAGCTCAGGAAAGATCTGACTTATTTCGGTCAATTCGGCACGCGTGGACTGGGTTACGACGTCGAGCAACTCGCCAAGATGATCGGCGGCCTGCTGGGAACCAGCCGTCTCCAACCCGTCATCCTCATCGGGATCGGCAATCTCGGTCAGGCGCTCCTGGCCTATCGCGGCTTTGAGCAGGAGGGATTTGAAATCATCGCCGCTTTCGATGCCGCTCCTCAGCGCCGCCTTGACAAGCCGGTCACCCAGCCGATCCTGCCCATGGAGGAATTGGAATCCTTTCTGAAGGATCGCGGAGTGCGCATGGCGATCCTGACCGTGCCGGCCGCCGCGGCGCAGGAAGTGGCCAATCGCCTGATTCGATGCGGCATCGGGGGCATTCTGAATTTCGCGCCCATTGTGCTCTCCGTGCCCGAGGAGGTGACGGTCAACAACGTCAATGTGGCTATCGAGCTCGAAAACCTCAGTTACTTCATTCAGACTTAACCGGTTCCCGGCCCGCCGGGGTGGACAACGCGGTGTCCCAATCCTTCCAAACCGGATCAAGCCCTTGCCTGCGCAACACGGCCGCCATGGCCTGAGGTGATCGCGGGTCGGCAATGTCGAACTGGCCGGTCGCCCGCGGGTCGTCCACGGAGGATTCCAACGCCACCATCCGACCGCGCTCGGTGCGATGCAATTTGTCGCGTCCTGTTCCGGCATAGCCTCCAGGTTCCGTGTGGCTGCCCGCGCTCATGAGCGTGATGCCGAGCGGAATCAAACCGTCCCGTAATCGGGCCGGTTCGCGAGTCGAGAGCACCAAACCCACGTCGGGAAACACCAACCGCAACGCCGCCACGGTCTGCGCCAGGTTGCGGTCAGGCATCGGTGAAAGCGGTTCGAACTCTCCCGCGCAGGGACGCAGCCGGGGCAGGGAAATCGTGAGCTGAGCCCTCCAGCAATGCTTGAGCAAGTAATCCGCGTGGGCCGCCACGGACAACACCTCGAACCTCCAATCACTGAGCCCGAACAGGGCGCCGATGCCCAAACGCTTGAATCCCGCGGCGTATCCGCGTTCCGGCGTGGCGAGGCGCCAGCCGAAGTCCCGTTTGGGACCGGCGGTATGCATCGCAGCGTAAACTTCGGGATCGTAGGTCTCCTGGTAAACCACCAATCCCTCCGCCCCGGCCCCCGTCAAAGGACGATACTCGTCCGTCTCCATTGGTCCGACTTCGATGGAGACCCCGGGCACTTCCGCCGCCACGGCTTGGACACATTCGCGGAGGTAGCCCTCCGAAACGAAGCGCGGGTGTTCGCCGGACACCAGCAGCACATTCCGAAATCCTTGCGCCTTCAACGCGCGCGCCTCTCTCAAGACCTCCTCGACGGAAAGCGTTACCCTTAGAATCGGGTTGTCCCGCGAAAAACCGCAATAAGCACAGTTGTTGATGCACTCGTTCGAGAGATAGAGTGGTGCAAACAGCCGGATGGTCCGCCCAAAACGCTGACGCGTTGAATCCCGCGAACGGGCGCATAAACACTCGAGAAAAGGCTCGGCGGCCGGGCTGAGAAGCGCTGGCAAATCCGCCAAACGCGGAGACTGGCACGCCAACGCCGACCGGACTTCCTCGGGGGTGGAAGACCGGGCGCGATCCGCCCATCGAGCCAGGGGCAGCGCGGGAAAGACGTCGGCAAAACTCGTGGATGCCATAGGCGCCTTCGCCGCTTAAGCCAGCCGCGGCTCGACCAGGGCGAGCTGCGAAGTCAGGTACGGGAGCGCCTGCTTCTTGCGCGACACGACTCCCTCCAATTCGAACACGCCGGGCTCGATCTCGGGATAATCGATGGACTCGACGTACACGGCCGGCCCAGCCACGAGGAGCAAGGAGATTTGTTGCACGACGTCCGTCACGAGCAATGCGGAGAAAAGGTATCCCTTCGCGGCCCGATGCTCCTCGAGGGCATGAGTCAGTTCAGCCCGCCGTTTCCAAAACGCGTCGAATCCAAGCTCCTCGATTTGAGCCACACTGAAGGTTCGTCCCTTCTCGGCGTATGCCTTGCAGTCCGCCACCACCGCCAAATCGGGCGTCTTGGAAACGAGCACGGAACCCGACGCGAACAATTTCTCGGTGAATTCTCCGGCTTGAATGCCCGAAACCTGCTCCAGCTTCGAAAGGACCGACGCGTCGCGCTCGGTCGTGGTGGGCGAGGTCAGGTTGAGGGTATCGGAAATCAAGCCGGCCAGCAGGAGCCCCGCCGTGGCGGGAGTCAATTCAACCTGTTGATGGAAGAATCCCTCGGCAACGATCGTGCTGGTCGAGCCGACGGGTTCGTTGCGGAACAGGATCGGCTGCGCCGAGGTAAACGAGCCGATGCGGTGATGGTCGATGACCTCAAGAATCTCCACCTGATCGGCCCCATGCACCGCCTGAGACAGCTCGTTGTGGTCCACCAGAATCAGCTTGCGATGGACCTTTTTCAAAAAGTCGGTCTTGGAAAGAATGCCCACCACGCGGGCCTTGTCGTCCACGACCGGAAAAGCCTGAAATTTGGAGGCGGCCGCCATGCCTTTCACCGACGCGATCGACTCCTCGGCCCGGAAGGAGAGGAACTTGTCGTGACTCATGTGATCGACCGTGATCGCGGCGCGGCAGAGCATCGCCGTGCTCGCTGAATCATGGGGCGAAAGGAGCACGCTCACGTCATTCCGCCGCGCGAATTCAAGCAGATGCTCTTCGATCGGCAGGCCGCCCGTGATCACCACCACGCGCACCTTCTTGTCAATGGCCAGCCATTGAATGTCCGCGCGATCCCCCACGACAAGCACGATCTCGGCGGGTTTGTAACTGGCCAGGCGCTTGGCGAAATTCTCATGCGCCATGGCCGCGATCATCAACTGCATCTCGTCCTCGCGGTCCGGCTCGACCATGTGGGCGGGCTTCGCGTTGAGCGTCCGGGCCAGATTTCCAATCGTGGCCAGCACACGACGGGAGGCCAGCGGCTTGGCCGTCGAGGGAAAAAAGAACTTGCTCATCTTGAACACCGAGAGCAGCCCCTTGCATTTCAAGTCCGCGTCCAGCACGGGCAGCACCCGGATGTTCCGGTCATCCATGATGCCCAACGCCTCGGCCACCGTCGTGCGCGGCGGCACGCTGACCACATTCGACTGCATGACATCCCGGATTTTGGGGGAAACGTCCGCGACAAACTTCGGAGGCGCCGCCCCGAAGGTCGAAAGCACAAAATGAATGCGGTCGTTGAGCTCGCCACAGCGAGCCGCGACCGCGGTCTGCATGCCGGTGCGTCGCTTGAAATCGGCGTAACCAATGGCCGCGCAAATCGAATCCGTGTCGGGATTGCGATGCCCCATGACCAAGACTTCACTCATGTTCGGGATTCAGACAGGTTGAGAACAGGACGCGTTCATCCGCGCGCGAAGATTCGCCCGCCCCCCCCGCATCGACAAGCAATTAGCTCCGTAAATAACGCAGCAACACCTGCGCGGCGCGTTCCGCAAAGACGGGATCGTTGATCGCCGCGTCCACTTCCACCCTCTCCACATGAGGCCGAAGATGCCGGCGTATCGCGTCGAAAAGGGCTTCATCGGCGCGGGCATCATGAAAACTCCCGCCCGCTGCACTGATCACGCTGATGCCGCGCAGAGGAAGGAGGACTGCCACCGGTCCGCGCGAAAGGTTGGCCTTCTCCGCCAGGATCCGCCCCAGCTCGGCGCATTCCTCCGGGGTGGTGCGCATGAGGGTGACTTGGGGGTTGTGCCGGTAGAACCGTCGTCCTTGGAAACGGGCGGGGACCGTCTCAGGCGGTCCAAAATTCACCATGTCCAAACACCCCGGAGCCAGCACCGCGGGCACTCCCGCCTTGGCGGCCGCCTCACATCGCGTCGGACCCGCAGTGAGAATGCCGCCCACCAGCTCGTCGGCCCACTCCGTCGTGGTGACATCGAACACACCGGCCGCGAGACCGGACTCGATCAAGGATTCCATCGTCCGGCCACCCGTCCCGGTGGCATGGAAAACCAGCACTTCGTATCCCGCGTCTTCCAGAATCTTCCGGCCCGCCTGGACGCAATCGGTCGTGTTCCCGAACATGCTCGCCACAATCACCGGTCGGTCGGAGGCGGGGGGGGGCGAGGTCTCCACCATGCCGCAAATGGCCCCGGCGGCACGCGCCAGAATCACCCGAGACACCCGGTTCAATCCGGCTACATCGACGATGCTCGGGAAGAGAACGATGTCCTTGGAACCCACATAGGGCGCGGTGTTCCCGCTGGCGAGCGTGGTCACCATGACTTTGGGAAACCCCACGGGAAGCGCCCGCATCGCGGTCGTGGCAATGGCCGTGCCGCCGCCTCCCCCCAGTGAAATGACCCCTTGGATTTGGCCTTCACGCGCGAGCCTGCCGACCACTTGCTCGGCGCCTTTCGCGAAAGCAGCCACCATCTCCCCACGATCTTTCTGGGCCTTCAGCGCCGCCCAATCAAAACCCGCCTCGCGGGCAACCATCGGGGGGCTGACGTCGGCTTGAATCTGCGGTTCTCCGAATCCACCCACATCCACGAGCAGAGGATGATGCCCTCGTTTTCTGATCAAATCCGCCACATAGGCGTGCTCCGCCCCTTTGGTGTCGAAGGTCCCCAAGACCGCGATGGTTGCCATAAGCTTGTCAGTCGGCGCCGGTTCGATTCCGGAATCGGAACGGCGCTGCGTGGACTTTACCGATTCTCACCGCCCAGGCAACCCTGCTCCGAATTCCCTAATCCTCGTCCGAGCATCCACAGGTTGACGGTGCTGCGCGCAGCAGCGTCGGGGCGCGGCGTTCACGCCACTTCAAGGCGTGTCTTCAAAGGGGCAGGGCAGGTTCAACGGGCAAGGGTGCTGCCAGGGCGAAGGCATTCACCCAGGGCGGGCCATGAAACGGGAGGAGATCGCCGCGGCCGATGGGCGCGAGCGCAAGCGCCGTGACCGGCGCGCCCCGACCCCTTGCGGATGCACCGGATCCTCGTTACAGCCGGATCCGGCGTGAATCCGCTCTCGCCTCGTTGGCAGCCCCTGAAACCTGCCTTCATTCATTTCCCTTCACCCCCATCGACAAGCCGCATTCGCGCTCAAATCGATTCAAATTCTCCCGCAATCCGGAGACAAACAGAATATCCCCGGATCGCATCACCTCGTTCGGGTCCGGTTCGATGGAATGAATGGTACCATCCGGACGCTCGCGGGTCAGCAGAACCACGTTCACGTGAAATCGCCCCCGCAGACCGGCTTCCGCCAAAGCGCGACCGTCCAATGCGGAACTGAGGCGGATCTGAGCGAGTTGATAATCCCCGCAAAGTTGCTGCCGATCGCTGCCGAGATTATCCCGCAAACGCTCCGCCAGGCGGTTCGCCACATCCCGGTTGGGCAGCACCACCAAATCAGCGCCTAATTTCTCCAACACCGTCGCGTGCTTCGCATCCACGGCGCGGCAGATCAATTGCCTGACTTTGAGTTCCTTCAAGAGCAACGTCGTCAGAATGCTGCCCTGCATGTTATCCCCGATGCAGACCACCACGGCGTCCGCCTCCTGCACGCCGGCCTCCTTGAGCGCCTCCTGGTCTTCCGCGTCCACTTCCACGGCATGAAAACCGTCCTGCACCAAATCTTCAACCCGATCCGGATCCCGATCGGCTAGCAACACATCACAGCCGAATTCCGAAAGTCGCGAGGCCAGTTGAGCGCCAAAGCGTCCTACGCCTATGATGAGAAATCGTCGAGCCATAGTCTAGCCTGTCAACCCACCGCAAGCTCTTCGCGTGGATGCCGAACCCGGATCGGCGCCGGGGGCCGGGCCAGATACATGGCAAGCATGAGAGGAGCAATGCGTCCGGTCAGCATGAGTGCGATGATAATCCCTTTGCCCGCGGGGGTCAAAAGCGGCGTGACCCCCGTGCTCAAACCCACCGTCCCGAACGCGGAAACCACCTCATACACCATCGCGAGCCAGCCGTGGCGGGTTTGCGCCGCCGGCTGACCTTGTTCCGCCATCAGCATGAGACCGAATCCAGCCACGATGATCACGGCGCTGAGCAAGGAAACCATGGTGGCGACGAACGACACCCTTGAAGGGAGTCGGCGATGCCAGAACTGAATCTCATCCCGTCGTCTCAAAGCCGACCACGCGGTCAGGATCAGAACCACAAAGGTCACGGATTTGATGCCCCCCGCCATGGAACCCGGTGCACCGCCAATGAACATGAGTCCGATCGTGACAAGCAGCGTGGGACCGTCCATCGCGCCCACGTCCACGGTGTTGAAGCCCGCCGTGCGCGTCATGGCCGAATGAAAGAAAGACCAGGATAGCTGCTCGATCCCGGAGGCATGCTTCAGCGTGTGTCCAATCTCGAACAGCCAGCACACCACCGTTCCCGCAACCAGCAAGCCGGCCGCGGAAACCAGCGACACTTTGCTTTGCAAGGTCAAGGATCCCCTCTTCCGCGGATCCCGTCGCCAAAAATAGTAGTAACGCAGATTGATCAGGGTCATCAGTCCAATCCCTCCCGCAATCACCAGCAGGGAGGTGATCAAGAGACGGTCGTGAGCCCGGTTCCACCGCAACAGTCCCTCGGGATAAATGGAAAAGCCGGCATTGCAGAACGCGCTCACCGCATGGAAAACGGCTTCCCACAAATGCCGGCCGGGAGGGATGCCCGGGTGCGATTTCGACAAGGACAGGAAAAGCGCCAGCGCCCCCGTGACCTCGATGATCAACACGAACAAGCAGGCGTAAATGAAGACATCAAAAGGTCGAGCCCGCTTTTGCTTTCCGACCGCGGCTTGGATCGACTGTTCGTCGGCGAAAGTCAGCCGGCTCCCGTTGACCAAAACGAGCAGAATCCCCGCTGTGAGAATCCCCAAGCCTCCAAGCTGGATCAGCATCAGGAGGACGACTTGTCCAAAAAGATTGAACGTCTCCGCCACGTTCACCGTGCTCAATCCCGTGACGCAGGCCGCGGAGGTCGAGAGGAACAACGCGTCCAAAAAGCTCAGGCTTGCCCCCGGTTGGTGCGCCCACGGCAAAACGAGCAGCAAGGTGCCGGTCGCGATCAGCACGACGAACCCAAGGGGGATGAGTCGAAGATCCGTGTCCTTTCTGGGAAAACGCGCCATCGGCTCCCGAAAGGTTGACTTGCGGCCACCTTCCATCAAGTACACGAGAGTAGGGTCCATGAGGTCCGTCGGAGAACGAGAGCTGGTGGGCGATGAGGGACTCGAACCCCCGACCTGCTGCGTGTAAGGCAGTCGCGCTAGCCACTGCGCCAATCGCCCGACCGAACGGGGCCATCTTGTACCGCCCCGCCACGAGCCGGGGCAAGCGCGGAGTTCGGGGCGGATCCGATTGATTCCCGGCCAGCGTCATGTTTGAATCCAGGCACTTCGTGCCATGAATTCCTCCCCTGCCTCCGCGCCGCGTCTCGGTTCCGTTGACGTTTACCGGGGTTTTGTCATGTGCTTGATGATGGGCGAGGTGCTGCGGCTGTGCGCCGTCTCCTCCAATCTGCCGGAAAGCGCATTTTGGAAGTTCCTGTGTTTCCATCAATCGCACGTGGACTGGATTGGCTGCTCGCTGCATGATTTGATTCAGCCCTCTTTCTCCTTCCTGGTCGGAGTTTCCCTGCCCTTCTCCATCGCGTCCCGGTCCGCACGCGGCCAATCTTTCGCTTCCATGTTCGGGCATGCGATGGGACGCGCACTGGCTTTGACGTTCCTCGGGGTGTTTTTGCGTTCACTGGGCCGCAGTCAACCCAACTTCACTTTCGAGGACACGCTCTCTCAGATCGGATTGGGATACGTCTTCTTGTTCCTGGCGGGATTCAGACCCGCGAGGGAACAGTGGGCCATCATGGCAGGGCTGCTTCTAGGTTATTGGGCGGCCTTTGCCCTTTACCCGGCTCCGGGGTCGAATTTCGACTATGCCGCCGTGGGGGTGGCCAAGGGATGGCCGCATCTGATGCAGGGATTTGAATCCCATTGGAACAAGAATTCGAACTTGGCTTGGGCCTTCGACACCTGGTTCCTCAATCTCTTCCCGCGCGAGCGCCCCTTCCTCTACAACGGCGGCGGCTACGCGACCCTCAGCTTCATTCCAACTCTCGCCACCATGATGCTGGGGTTGATCGCGGGCGGAGTCTTGAAGGGGCCGCGCCCAGCGGGCGCCAAATCACAGTGGCTCGCCCTCGCGGGATTGTCCTGCCTGGCGTTGGGATGGTCCCTCGGGGCGCTGGGCGTCTGCCCGGTCGTGAAAAAAATCTGGACTCCGAGTTGGACCCTGTTCAGCGGCGGTTTTTGCCTTCTGTTGTTGGCCGGGTTTTACACGGTGATTGATTTGCGCAGGTGCGACTGGTGGGCTTCGCCCTTGCGGGTGGTGGGCATGAACTCCATCGCGGCTTATGGCATGGACCATCTCTTTGGCGGATGGATTCGCTCGACGCTGAGGACATTTCTGGGACCGAACGCCTTCAAGGTTTTCGGCGCGACGTATGAACCCCTGGTTCAGGGGGCCGCGATTTTTCTCGTGCTTTGGCTGATGTTATACTGGATGCATCGGCGGAGAATTTATCTCCGCATTTGAGCCTTGGGATCACGCTATGCCGAACGACACTCGTTATGCCGCGGGATTGGATTATGGGACCAACTCGGTCCGCTGTTTGATCGTCCGCGCCGAGGACGGGGCCGAAATCGCATCCGCCGTTGCCGCTTACGCGTCGGGAGAAGAAGGAATCCTGCTCGAGGCGCGCAATCCGGATCTGGCCCGGCAGCATCCGCGGGATTACTTGGACGGCACCCAAAAGGCGGTGCAAGCCGCGTTGGAGCTGGCCCGTCAAGCCGATCCCGCGTTCGAACCCGCCCGGGTGGCCGGAATCGGCATCGACGCCACGGGCAGCACTCCCCTGCCCATCGGCCCTGATCACCGTCCGCTCGCGTTTCAGGATCGATTCGCGAACAATCTTCATGCGATGGCCTGGTTGTGGAAGGATCACACCGCCACGGAAGAAGCGGCGAGTTTGACGAAGCAAGCCAAGCGCGAACATCCCGAGTATTTGGCGAAATGCGGAGGCACCTATTCGTCAGAATGGTTCTGGGCGAAAATGTGGCATTGCGCGCGTCAGGCTCCGGAAGTTTCCCGGGCGGCGTCGCATTGGATCGAGTTGTCGGATTGGATCCCGGCGGTCTTGACCGGCACCGAGTCTCAGCCCTCGAGAAACCGATGCGCGGCCGGTCACAAGGGACTGTATCACGACGCTTGGGGCGGCTATCCCAGCGACTCATTTCTGGGCGGATTGCATCCGGAGTTGGCCCGATTTCGGAAGCCTTTGGGCGGGGTACGCGCCAAGTCCATGAACGAACCGGCCGGACGGCTGACGGATCCTTGGGCGGCCCAACTTGGATTGCCGGGAGGCATGCCGGTGGCCGTGGGCGCGCTGGATGCCCATTTCGGCGCCGTGGGGTCCGGCATCCGCCCGGGCGTGTTGGTCAAGATTCTGGGCACATCCACGTGCGATATCATGGTGGCGCCATTGGACCCTCCCCTGCCTGACGTGCCCGGATTGTGCGGCATGGTGCCGGGGTCGGTGCTCCCGGGTTACTACGGTCTGGAAGCCGGACAAAGCGCGGTGGGGGATTTGTTCAACTGGTGGGTGCATCGCATCGCGCCGGCCGGCGCGACCCACGATCGTTTGTCCATGGAAGCGGGTCAACTCGCGCCGGGGGAATCCGGGTTGCTGGCGCTCGACTGGAACAATGGCAACCGCACGGTGCTGGCGGATCAGAGGCTCACGGGCTTGCTTCTGGGTCAAACCCTGGCGACAAGGCCCGCCGAAATCTATCGGGCGTTGATCGAAGCCACGGCTTTTGGCGCCCGCATGATCATGGAGCGCTTCGAGGATTTTGGCGTTCGTGTCGAACAGGTTGTGACCTGTGGCGGCATCGCCGAGAAGAGCCCCTTGGTCATGCAGATCTACGCCGATGTGACGGGACGGCCGATGCGCATCTCCAGGTCGAGCCAAACCTGCGCATTGGGAGCGGCCATCGCCGGAGCGGTGGTCGCAGGCCTGCATCCTTCAGTCCCGGCTGCATGCGCCGCCATGACCGGCGTCAAGTCTGCCACCTACGATCCGAATCCGGATTCCGCCCAGGTCTATCAGGAGTTGTTTCCACTTTACCGTGCCCTCCACGACGCGTTTGGAACCAGCCAAACCGCCCTGGATATGGGCGCCGTCATGAAGCGCCTGCTTGAAATCAGGGATCGAGTGAGGAATCTGTGAACCGTTGACCACGGCGAGCCCGCATCTTTCCCAAAGTGCCATGGCCTGGACTGGCCGTCCCTTCCCCCCTGGGCTAGTGGCGGGCAGAGGCCTTGAGAACCCATGTTGATCGTCGCCGCCAGGGAATTTCGGGCTGCGGCCAAGCGCCGCTCCACATTCACCCTCCGCTGGCTCACGGCGCTGACAGCGTTCGTGCTCATGCTCTGGCTCTTCTGGCTGTTCGACGCATACAAGCACGCCGCTGCGATTCCCCGGGTCTTTACGGCCATGTCGCACGTCGCATTCTACTATTGCCTCCTGGTCTCCGCGGCCCGCGCGGCCGACGCCATCAGCGCGGAGCGGCGCGACGGCACCCTCGGCTTGCTGTTCCTGACCGATTTGCGAACGCTGGAGGTCATGGCGGGCAAACTGGTGACGCACGCCGGCGTGGGAGCCTATGGATTGCTGGCGATCTTTCCCATGCTCGCGGTCCCCATGCTGCTGGGGGGGATTACTTTCAATCAGTTCGCCTGGACCATCCTGAGTTTGTTGAACGCGATGTGGTTTGGAACCACCCTGGGACTCGCGATCTCCGTGATCAACTCCAGGCAGCACATGGCGATCGGACTTTCCCTGGCCTTGGCGTTGCTGTGTGCTCCAGGCCTGACCGCCCTGGCCGAGTTGCTCCGGCACTTCAAGTTTCCTCCATGGGCCGTGGATCTCACAAGCATGTTGAGTCCTTGGTACTTGGTGGGCACTCCGATCTGGAGAATGACGGTCAAGCCTTGGGAAAACCTGGCCTCGGTGGGAATGGTTCATGCCATGGGCTGGGTATTACTGTTCGCGGCCCTCCTTGAACTCTCCCGGAGCTGGCGGGACTCGGCGGGGATTCACGCGCTGTTCACCGTGTTGAAGTCGCGAACGGCGGCGACCGGGGGCGGCCGAAGCGCCCGCCAGGCGGCCTGGAGAACTCGCATGCTGGACCTCCACCCGATCTTCTGGCTCGGAGGCCGGAGCCGAATCGGGTCGAAACTTTTTCTCGCCGCCGCCGTGCTGCTGATTCTTCTGAATTTGGGGGTGGTGACGAAATTTGCCGCGGCGCAATTCAAAGCCGGGCCCGCCTTCGGATCGCTGATCGGACACACCATGACGTGGTTTGGCCTGGCGGTCTTGCTGCATCTTTGGACCGCGTACCAGGCGGGACTGGCGGCATCCCATCGTGTCGCGGAAGATCGGCAGACGGGCGCCTTGGAGCTCATTTTGAGCACCCCGCTTGGGTTGCGGTCGTTCTCACGCGGACTGTGGATGGCTTTCGCGCGAGCCCTTTTTGCTCCGGCTGTTTTCGCCACGCTGGTTCATCTTTTCTTTGTCTATCATATCGCCCAACTTTTCTTCACCGAGTTCAGCCAGCGAGCAGGCCCATTCAGCAGCACCAGCTTCCCCCAATACTTGTTCGACTGCCTGGTGGTTCCGCTGGCGGCGCACCCGGTCAACCAGTGGCTACCTTATTTTGTGGGACGGATCATGATCATGGCTTGGTTCGTGTTGGCCGCCAATTGGGTGGCGATCGGCTGGGTCGGTCGATGGCTGGGTTTGCGGATGAAGCATACCGGATTGGCTCCCTTGGCCGCCATGGTTCTGGCGCTCGTGCCGCCCTGGATCGGATTTGGAGTCACTTGTTACTTCCTCGATACAGCAGGCGTCTTCAAAGGACCCGAAGAAAACACTTTGCCGCTCGGACTCTGGCTCGCAGCGTGCTTTGGATTCGGGCATGCTTTGATGTTGTCCTTGTGGGGCCGGCACCGTTGGTGGCGCTATTTCAGCCTCGTGGTGTCCGAGAAGGAGGCGTTCAAGGAGCGTGGCATCCATGGGCCGACCTTGATGCGATGGATGGGCTACGCCGTGGTCACGATGGCTTTGCTGGCATCGGCGAACTACGTCTTGCAGGCGATTTACACCTCGCGAGCCAAGTCTCGCTGGGAGGCGGTTCGGCAACGGATCGAAGGGCCGGGCCCGAGGCAAACGTATGCGTCGATGGCTCCTCCGGATCCCGGGGATCACTTGAATTTCGCCCAAGGCCCGGCTTACTCCCGGTGGCTTGAGTCCAATGGCGGCGACTTGACGGCGAGAATCGACGAGTCGCCGGCTTACTTGCAGGCCTCCCCGATCCCGGCTCGATGGAGCAAACATCAGAAGGCTGATTTGGAAGGTATTCTTGGAACCTGGGGGAGCAGTGGGAACAAGGAAACGGGCCGCGTTTCCGCAGCCCTTGAATTGGAGGAAAAAATGGCGGCGGCCGGAAAGCTCTTGGACCAGATCAACCTCGATTCAAAGACGCGAACCCATTATCGCTCCCTGGGGACGCAGAACCACGCAGCGGTATTCTCCAAGGACGCGGTTGCCATGCTGCGTCTCCTGAGAATGGGAGGATTGCTCAGTTTGCGCGCTTCCGTTCGCGTGGCCCAGGATCGCACGGATGAAGCGTTCGAGGACGTGCTGGGAACCCTTCGGCTGGCGCGCATCGCCTCAACTTCCATTCACCAACATTCATCCCTGGCCGCACACGGAATTCTGCTGCAGGGACTCCAGCCGGTTTTTGACGGGTTGGCGGAGCGAAAGTGGAAATCCTCTCATCTCACGAAACTTCAGACCGAACTGGCCTCGGTGAATCTCCTCCGACTCAATACCAACGCCATCATGAGAATCGCCTGGGCCCACGCCGATCGAATTCTCCTGGACGATCCCTCGATTCAACATGCCCGCATCCCGTCAAGCTGGCTCGGCAAATACACGAAGTTGTTGGAATTCTATCGGGGCGTGGAACTGGCGATGTCCCGAGTCGATGTGGAACGCCAACGCGTGGAGGAGTCACATGAACTCTGGAACATGATGAATTCCATTGGACTCGAGTACGCAACCGTGCAGATCCTCGCTCCCTTTCCTTGGGTGAATGCCACTTCGACGTCGGTCGTGTTCGCTCAAACTTCGATCCATCAAGCCGTCCTGGCTTGCGCCTTGGAGGTTCACCGGCAGCGGCAGGGGGCGTTCCCCTTGAGTCTCGAGGCATTGACGCCCCCCTTGCCCGGGGGGATACCGAAGGATATTCAACGGGGATTGCCCCTTCATTATCGAATCCTCACGAACGGGTTGTTCGAAATTCGGGGATCCGGACCCAACCTCCAAATTGAACCGCCGGACAGGCCGGGTGCAGGGGACGACTGGGTGTGGTCTTACGAGCCGCCGGCAATCCCCAAACCGGCAACTGCTGTTCCCGGCATGGTCCGATAGTTTCAGCGCCGGAGCAGATCGAGGAGTGAAAGGCCCGCCGGAGCGAGCACCCATCGCGCCCCCTCCTTCCGGACCAACTGGCGGCAGGGGTGTTTGAGACGCTCATCCTGATTCACTTCGAGCACCTCGACGGACGTTCCCGGTCCGAGTTCTTGTTGGGTTCGGGGAACGGATTTGAAGGGCACACCGTTGAAGTTAAACCACACGTCGTAACCCGCGATGGCCGATGGTTCGATGGGGCGATCCCACTGGACGAGCGCGGGCTGGCGTTGGGCCCAGGCCCATGCCGCGTCGCGCAGGCGCACGCGAAACATCATCGGCTGCGACCTGAGGAATCGCAGCAAACTGAACTGATGGCCATGCTCGGCCTGGGCGAGAAAGAGCCATCTCGGATCCAGCCCCAGAAGGTTCCTGCCGTTGTAGAGTCCGTGATCATTCGTTTGTCCCGGCAGATGTTTTCGAAACCATTCCGCAAACCGTGGGCTCGCCAAGAGATCCACTTCGAAATGCAGATGCGCCCGGTCTTTGGAGATGCGTTCACGCGTGTTGGTGGTGCGGCCCATGCGGCCGAGCACCTCGCCCGACTTGACCCCGACTCCATTCTTCAATCCCGCTCGAATTTCGCTCAAATGGGCGTAGAGCGTCAGCACTTCCAACCCCTCGATGCGGTGTCTCAGGACCACGTATTTCCCATAGTTCGACAAGCCGGAGTGCCGCGACACGTGAACGACGACGCCCTCCGCGGAGGCCCAGACTGGATCGAGGGGTTCTCCCTGTGGGTCCCGCGAGACGGCGCGAATGTCGATGCCTTCGTGCACGCGGGATCCGCCCGACCGAACGCACCCGAAAGTGCCGGAAGTCCAGCTTGAGCCGGCGGTGCCGACAAAAAAGCGTGCCTCGCCGCCCGGTTCGAGCAGGGCCTGGTTGGCGGTCGGAAAGCGAAACGGCGGGGCGGCGGCGCCCGTGATCGCGAACCACCCAAAAACAGTCAACCCCAGCAGCGCGGTCTTCACGACTTTTCGGGAAAGTGCTCGGTCTTGTTTTGGCGTCTCTTGAAATTATTCAATCCGCGCACAATCCGTTCCGCCTCTTCGCGACTGGCGTCCGGAGTAAACGTGAGAATGCCGTCGGTGACCGTCTGAACGATCTTGACGGCCGCCAGCCATCGCATTTCCCCGAACTCGCTAAAAATCGCGATACGCTGGCCGCGGGCCGCCTGCGTGATGGTCTCCAGATGGAATCGCCCCCGTTGATCGAATTGCAATTGAATCGCGAACCCATGCCCCAAGTCCACCAGCGCAGCCTCGATGATGGAGCGCTCGTCAAGAAAGGACTGATTGTGAATGACCATCTGAATCGGCGATGCGCGCAGCACGGAAACATTGGAAGTGTAGGGCACCTTGTCGGAAGAAGTCTCAAGATGCAGGCGCAGCAACGTCATTTCCTTTTTCTGTTTCCTCTCAACCGTCGTACCGCAGCCGCAGGCCGACGCCGAGGCCAGGACCGCGACGACGAGGAGATTGAGGTTGAAGCCCCGAAGGCGAAACATCATAGTCCGCCTACCCAACTCAATTGAAGTGGCAAAGTAAAGTTCTATGAAGCAATCGAACAAGATCCAGAAACGCGCCCGGCGCCAGGCTTACAACAAGCGCCTCAAGGCAAAGGCCAAGACGAAGAAGACCGCGAAATAGCCGCAGTCTGGGTCGAACAATTTCCGTCCCTGTTCACGAAGCCGCCGTCCCCACGGCGGCTTTCCTCATTCTCCAGTCGGTGCATCCTGAATCGGATCCATGATCAACCATCGTCGGGCCGCTCTCTTGATCCTGCTCTGGCCCGCCCGCCGATGTTCGGTGCAGCAGAGTCTCCTCCCGCCGGCCGTTTCCCGGCGGTTCTCACACCGAGCCATTGAGCAGGAAGAGGGCTTCGGATGGCACTGACTTCAGTAGAATAGCTGAATTATCGGACTTCGATCCACCGTGTCTTGATGCCTCCGCCAGCGATCACCTTCCCGTCGGTGCATCCCGATGTTGCCGGTGATGCAGGTAGGGCGCGTCCGTCCCGGCGCGCCGCCGGAGCATGATGTTTTGCATCCAGTGGGCGGCGGGCTGGGACAGGCCCGCCCTACCAACAACATCGGGATGCACGGCCTTCCCGTCGCTCCCATTTCCTGCACTTTCCTTTTGAACGACGGCTTGCTCAGATGAGCGCGTGAACTCCCGCCGAATTTCGAATGGCCTGCTCGATCAAGCCGGCCGGGTGTTCCTGAGTTTACTCCCAGCGCGATCATCACTCCGTCCGATGGGCC
>VHDF01000055.1 GCA_016871495.1 Verrucomicrobiota bacterium
TCAGCATTCAGGACACACCCGCCGCGGCCACTTTCGTGCCCGGGTTTTCCCTCACCACCACGCGCACCTTTACCGTCACGGTCGGAGCGGTCAACGACCCGCCCTTGGTGCTGCTCTCCAACACCAGTTTTGCCGGCACCGAGGATACCGCCCTCCTGCTCGGAGGCGTCCGCGTTTCAGATCCCGACGCGGGCGGCGGCTCCATGCGGCTTGCCCTGGCCGCCACCAACGGTTTCGTGGCCTTTGGAGACACGACTGGATTGACGTTTCAGAACGGCACCGCCAACCGCCAGACGAATATCATCGTCACGGGTTCTTTGGCCGCCCTCAACAGCGCGCTTTCCACACTCAATTACCTGGGATTTCGGGATGTCTTCGGCCAGGACCGCTTGAACATCCTGATTGACGATCAAGGGAATACGGGAACCGGGGGTGCGAAACAGGACGCCAAAACCCTCAACCTCAACCTCGCCGCCGTCAACGATCCTCCCTTCATTGAACGCGTCACCGCGCAAACCTTGGGTGCCAACGCCACACTCAACGTGCGGGTCAAGGTCACCGACGTGGACAGCCCCACCAACATGCTTTCCCTCACCGCGGGCACCGCCGACCCCGACGTGATCGCGCCTCCTCTCGTCTTTCGCGATCCCACGGACCCTTCCTTTTGGATCGTCCAACTCACTTCGGTGGGGCCGCTCCGGACAACCAGCATTTCGCTCCTGGCCACGGACGGCCTGGCCAACACCACCACTTCCTTCGTGGTGACTGTTCAAACCACAAACGTTCTGCCGGCGTTTTCAGGTTTGCCTTCGGTCATCGTGCTGCCCGAGGACACCAGCACCAATCTAAATTTCGTGGTCGCCGACCTTGAAACACTCGCCTCAGGTCTCAATGTCCAGGTTTTCTCATCCAATCCGGCGTTGTTTCCGGCGGCAGGCATGGCGACCGGCGGTTCAGGGTCGGCCCGGTCGTTGCTGCTGGTTCCCGCCACCAATCAATTCGGCGCAGCCAGTCTCTCCCTCGTCCTGAGCGACGGCGCGGCGTCCGTGACGAATCGAATCGAAGTCACCGTCACTCCGGTCAACGACCTCCCCGTCCTCGGCGCCATCGCGGACCTCAGCGTGCCACTGGGGGTGACGACCAATGCCGTCTTCGCCGTGCAGGACGTGGAAACCTCAACGTCAGCTCTCGCGATTTCCGTCAAGTCGTCCGTCCCCACCATCGTCGCCAATGACCCTTTGGTCGGCATCGATGGCCTCAACCGATCCATTCGCATCGCGCCCCTCGGTGTTCCCGGCACGACGGAAATGACGGTGATCGTCACCGACGAAAACGGCGGCGCCGCCACCAACTGGTTCCGAGTGAGCGTCATCGATCCCCTGCCTTTGATCACCCAGCACCCCACCAACGTGGTCGCCGTGAGTGGATCCACCGCGTTCTTCACCGTCGTGGCGACAGGACAGCCACCCTTGACCTATCAATGGAAGTATCGTGGCGCGGATCTTGGAGGAGCGACGAACAGCATCCTGACCCTGCAGGGCGTGACGAATTCGTTGGCAGGTGCTTATTCCGTGGCCGTTTCCAACGCGTTCGGCGGAAAACTGAGCAACCCCGCCGAACTCTCCGTGGTCACTCCTCCGATCTTCCTGGTTCATCCGGAATCTCAATCGATTCGAGCTGGAGCGACCGTCAGCCTGTTCGGCAGCGCGGCGGGCTCTCCTCCGATCGCTTACCAATGGTTATTTGAAAACCAGCCGATATCGGACGCCACAAACAACAATCTCGTCCTGCCCAATGTCATGGCCGGACGAGCCGGGCGCTACACCCTCCGCGCCAGCAACCTCGCCGGCAGCGCGAGCAGCCGGGAGGCCGTCATCACGGTCAACGTCAACACCCCCCCCACCATCACCGACATCCCCAATCCACCACCCCTGCTGGAAGGCACCGTGGCGGGGCCCTACTCGTTCACGGTTCTCGACAACGAAACCCCCGTGGGGCTCGTGGTGGTCGGCAATTCCTCAAATCCAACGCTGCTCCCCAACGAGGCGATTCTCATTGAGGGAGGCAACGGACCTTTCCGGCGCATTACCCTGCGGCCTGCCGCCGGCCAGACCGGGTCCTCCACCATCACGGTCACCGTGCGCGATCCCGATGGCGCCACCGCCTCCGACACCTTTGTGCTCACCGTCATCCGCGCGAACACACCTCCCTCCATTCAGGACATTCAAGACCGCCAAACGGAGGTCAACGTGAAAACGCCTCCGATTGTCTTCACCATCCGCGATGCCGAAACCGCGGCCGCGGAACTCCGTGTTTCCAAACTAAGCTCCAATCCGTCCCTGGTTCCGGATGAAAACATCGTGCTCGGTGGCAACGGCAGTTTCCGGAGCGTGCAAATCGAACCCGCTCCCAACCAGGCCGGACAAGCCACGATCACGCTGACCGTGTCGGACGGCGAACTCAGCGCCAGCGACAGTTTTGTGCTGACGGTCGTACGTCCGCTCGTTCCCCCTGCCATCGTGCAACAGCCCGTCGCTTCTCTCACAACGAACGTCGGCGCGACCGTCCTGCTTTCCGTCGCCGCGAACGGGAGCGATCCCCTCGCCTTCCAATGGCGTTTCAACACCAACCCCATCTCCGGCGCCACTTCCTCCAACCTCGTCCTGACCAACGTTCAGGTGGCGCAATCCGGCCGCTACTCCGTTCAGATTTCAAACCCCGCAGGCTCCGTCACAAGTTCGGAAAGCATCCTCACGGTGGTGGCCGAAAATCTGCCGCCGGCGATCAACCTGCTCCAACCCACCAACAACGCCTCGTTCACGGCCGGAGAGCCCATCATCCTCACCGCCGCGGCCAACGATCCCGACGGTCTGGTCACCAAAGTGGCTTTCTTCGCCGGCAACACTTTGGTGGGCGAAGATGCCTCCAGCCCCTACAATGCCATCGCCACCAACCTCCCCCCGGGAGACTATCGCATCACCGCGGTGGCCACGGACAACGAGGGCTTGGCAGCCACTTCCGCGGCGGCGAACATCAAGATCGAACAACCCAAGAATCTTCCCGCCATTAGCATCACCGATTCCGGAGGATTGGAGGGCAACGCGGGATTCAGGACCTTCACCTTCAACCTGACGCTCTCGGCTTTGAGCGCGGATGTCGTCACGGTTCAATACTCCACCTTTGGCGACACCGCGACTGGAGGCTCCGACTTCGTTGAGTCCAGGGGCGAAGTTCGCTTCGACCGGAATATCCGCACCCGATCGATCCAAATCCAGGTCATCGGCGATACGGTTCCCGACGGCGACAACGAAACTTTTTTCGTCAACCTCAGCAGCCCGGTCAACGCCATCCTGGCGGACAGCCAGGGTATCGGCACGATTCAAGACGACGAAGATCCCGTCTTCATCAGCATCAGTGACGCGGGCGTGACGGAAGGAAACAGCGGCACCAACAGACTCGCGTTCGTTGTGTTGCTCTCCGATCCCAGCCCTCAGAAAGTCAGCGTCGAGTTCAACACGGTCAATGGCTCGGCGGTGGCGGGAAGGGATTTCGTCGCGCGCGCCGGTCGCCTGGTCTTTCCCCCTCTCACCACCCGCCTGGAAATCCTCGTCCCCGTCATCCCCGATCTGATCCAGGAACCTGACAAACAACTCACGCTTCGCCTCAGCAACCCGGCCAATGCCATCCTGTTCCCCGGCGAAGAGGAAGGCCTGGGCACCATCACCGACGACGACATTCCCCCGGTGGCGCGCGTGGAAAATCTGACCCTTCCCGAAGGCAACGCCGGGTCGACGGAAGCCAAAGTCGTGGTCACTCTCACGAGTCCCAGCGCCCAAAAAATCACGCTCGATTTCACGACCGCCGACGGCTCCGCGAAGTCGGCAGATGGTGATTACACTCCGGTCCAGGGCGTGGTCACCTTCGAACCCGGTGTCACCAGCCAAACCATCACCGTCCCCGTCACGGCGGACACCATCCACGAACCCGACGAGAACTTCTTGTTCCGCCTGAGCAACCCCACCAGCACCACCATCGCCCGCGCCGAAGCGACCATCACCATTCGCAATGACGACCTGCTGCCCACGCTCTCCGTGGTGGGTCGCAATATCATCGAAGGCAACTCCGGCCCCACCCACGTCGATGTAACTGTCCTCCTCTCGACGCCCAGCGGACAAGTCGTGACGGTCGATTTCGGCACCCGCGACGCCACTGCGCTCGCGGGATCAGATTACGTGCGCAACTCGGGCACCCTGGTTTTCCAGCCGGGAGAAACGACCAAGCTCGTAACCATCAGGGTGCTTGGCGATCTCATCGACGAATCACGCGAAACATTCGAACTCCTCCTGGATCGCGCGGTCAACGCGGAGATCAATGAGGGAACCGCCATCGTCGCCATCCTCGACGACGACGTAGCTCCCAGTCTTGCCATCGCCGACGCCGCTTTGCCGGAAGGGAACAGCGGGTCCACCGAAGCCCTCTTCACCGTCACCCTCTCGGCGGCCAGTGGCCAGACCGTCACGGTTTCCTTTTCCACCGAAAGTGACTCGGCCAAGGCCGGGGAGGATTTCATCGCCGCCTCGGGATCGCTCACGTTCGCCCCGGGACAAACCTCCAAATCCATCGGCATCCCCGTCCTGGGCGACATCGTGAACGAACCCGACGAACAATTCCGGGTCGTCCTGGCCTCCCCCTCCAACGCCGCCATCGCCCGAACCAACGCCGTCGGCACCATCCTCAATGACGACGATGCCCCCAAGATCCGCGCGGAAGATCTCGAAACCGACGAAGGCAACGCGGGACTTCTCCCCGCGAATATCACCATCCGCCTCACCAGCGGCAGCTCGCAGCGGGTCACCGTCCGATACGAAACCGCAAACGGAACCGCGCTTTCCGGCGAGGATTACCTCCCGACCAGCGGCCAAATCGTCTTTGAGCCGGGAGAAACTGAAAAGTCGGTGGTCCTCCAGATCGCCGGTGACACGTCCGACGAGTCGAACGAAACGCTCAGGTTCAAGCTCAGCGCGCCCGTCAACGCCGAGATCGAACGAGCCGAGTCCACCGTCACCATCCTCGACGACGACCTGGCGCCCACGCTTTCGATCGTCGGACGCAATGTGCTCGAGGGCAACACGGGCTTCACCAATGCGGTGTTCACCGTGCTGCTGTCCACACCCAGCGGCCAACCCGTCTCCGTCGATTACGAGTCCTTCGACGTGAGCGCCACCGCGGGAATCGACTACACCGCCGTCAAAGGCGAGCTCGTCTTCCAGCCCGGGGAAACATCCAAGACCATCCCCGTTCCCGTTCGCGGCGACCTGGTGGACGAACCCCGCGAGACGTTTCAAGTCAAACTGTCCAGCCCGGTTGGCGCCACCATCAATGAGGACACGGCCACCGGGGCGATTCTGGACGACGACGTCGCTCCGACGCTGACGATCAGGGACGCCTCGGCCACAGAAGGCCATTCCGGCCAAAGCACCGTTTCGCTCACCGTATCGCTTTCAAATGCGAGCGGACAGCCCGTGACGGTCACTTTTTCAACCGCCGATGGCACCGCCCAGGCCAACTCCGATTACGTCACGAACGAGGGTTTGCTCACGTTCAATCCCGGCCAAAGCAGCTTGACCATTCCTGTCGCGTTGATCGCGGACCGCGTCAACGAAGCCACCGAAACCTTTACCGTCACACTCGCCTCGCCCACGAATGCCACGCTCGCGCGCGCCCAGGCCACGATCACGATTCTTGACGACGACGATGTCCCCACGCTGCCACCCATTTTGAACGCCATTCCCAACCAGTCCGGACAAATCAACGCCCCCGTCGAGGTCGCCCTGGTGGTGCGGGATCCCGACACTCCCATTGCCCAAGTACAACTCAGCGCCACGTCGGATCAGACCACGGTCCTGGCCGCTTCCGGCCTTCGTTTCAGTGGCGAGGGCGAAAGCCGCATCCTCACACTCACCCCTAACCCCGATCAAACCGGGACCACGACGATCACCGTGACCGCCAGCGACGGAAGGCACACCGCGACGCGTACCTTCCGCTACACGGTTTCCGTTCCCAATACCCCACCGACGATCCTGACCCAGCCGCAAAGCCGGGTGGTGCTCGTCGGCACCTCGGTGAGTTTCTCCGTTTCAGCCGCCGGCTCGCCCCCTTTGCGTTTCCAGTGGAATTTCAATGGAGTGAATCTGCCCCAAGGCACCAATGCCATTCTGTCCTTGGATGCCGTTCAATCCTCGCAGTCGGGCGGGTACTCCGTCACCGTGTCCAACTCCGCGGGTTCCGCCACGAGCGCGAAAGCCACGCTCATCGTCGGACGACTCGGCGCCAAGTTGTGGGATTTTACCGTGGGACGACCCATTCGAACCTCGGTCGCCATGGCCGCCAACGGCACGCTCTACTTCGGCGCGGATGACCGCAAAGTCTATGCGTTGCGTCCGGACGGCACTTTGAAGTGGAGCTTCACCACGGGCGGGGAACTCTATTCCTCCCCCGCCATCGCGCCCGACGGCACCATCCTGATCGGATCTTTCGACGGCAAAGTCTATGCCCTCGACCCCGAGGGAAACAAAAAATGGGAGTTTGCCACCGGCGCGGAAATCTATTCCACACCGGCCATTTCCGCTTCAGGCGATGTCTTCATCGGATCCTACGATTTCAAAGTCTATGCCCTGTCGAAAGACGGCGCCAAGAAGTGGGAGTTTGTCACGGGCAACACCATCGCCAGCTCTCCTTCCATCGGATCGGATGGTACGATCTACATCGGTTCCCAGGACCGCAAGCTCTACGCGCTGAACCCGGACGGCACCAAGAAATGGGAGTTTGCCACGGGTGCGGATATCATCAGTTCGCCCACTCTCGGCGCGGATGGAGCCATCTACTTTGGCTCCCTCGATCGCCGGCTTTACGCGCTGAACTCCGATGGCACCCGGCGCTGGTCTTTCACCGCTTTGAACGCCATTCGCTCCTCGCCCACCCTCGGCGAAGATGGCACCCTCTATTTCGGCACCGACGATGGACGCCTCTACGCGGTCGATTCGACTGGACGCCGGAAATGGGATGTGACCACCGGCGTGCTCATCTTCTCCTCGCCCGCCGTGGGCGTGGACGGCACCATTTACGTCGGATCCTTCGATCGTAAATTGTATGCATTCAATCCCAATGGCTCGCGACGCTGGGAATTTGCCACCGAAGGGGAAGTCTATTCCTCGCCCGCTCTCGACAAGGACGGCGTCGTCTATCTCGGCTCCCTCGACGGCAAGGTCTACGCCATCAAAGGCACCACCGGCCTCGCCGACACCCCCTGGCCCATGTTCCGCCGGTCGCTGGACCATGCGGGACGTGCCGCAGGAGGCGCCGTGGCGGCAGCCCCCCAATTCCAATCCCCGGAGATTCAAACGGACCTTGTGCTGCGGCTTCCGTTCGCGTCCGCGGCTGGGGTGACTTACCAACTGGAAGTCTCGTCCGACCTTGCGAACTGGACCGTACTCCGCACGTTGACGGCCACCAGCGCGGTCTCGGAGTTCTTCGACACCCTCATCGGCGGCACCCGCGCGCGCTTCTATCGTATTGCCGCGAAACCCTGACTTGGGCGGATGAGGGCACCCGCGCCGCCATCACCATCCCACGCTCCCCACCGTCTGCCGGAGCGCGCGCCCGAATTGCTCGCTCCAGCGGGCAATTGGGAGTGCGCCCGCGCCGCGATCGAGAACGGTGCCGATGCCATTTACTTCGGCCTCGGACGATTCAACGCGCGCATGCGCGCGGATAATTTCACCCGGGAAGATCTGCCCCGTCTGATGCCGTGGTTGCATGAAAGAGGCGCCCGCGGCTACGTCACTTTCAACACACTCATTTTCCAGGATGAACTGGAAATGGCGCGTCAGGATCTCCTCGCCCTCATGGAACACGGCGTGGATGCCGCCATCGTTCAGGACGCGGGGATTTGCCGCCTGATTCGCCAACTCTCCCCCGATTTTCCCATTCACGCCTCCACGCAAATGACCATTTCCAGCGCGGCCGGAGTTGAATTCGCCCGGCGGCTGGGATGCCAGTTGGTCGTCCTGGCCCGGGAATGTTCGCTGCAAGATATCGCCGCCATTCGCGCCACGACCCCGATCGCGTCCATGCCCCTCGAAGTGTTCGTTCATGGCGCTCTCTGCGTCGCCTATTCCGGCCAATGCCTCACCAGCGAAGCGCTCGGAGGACGTTCCGCCAACCGCGGCGAATGCGCCCAAGCCTGCCGCATGCCCTACGACCTTCTCCGCGACGGAGAGGAAGTTCCTCTCCAGGGCCGCCGCTACTTGTTGAGCCCTCAGGATCTTTCCGGATTGGAAGTGCTCCCGGATCTCCTCCGCCTGGGCGTCCACTCCCTGAAAATCGAGGGCCGCCTCAAATCGCCCGAGTATGTCGCCAGCGTCACCCAGGTCTATCGTCGTGAACTCGACCGGTTGTCGGGCACACCCCAGCCCGCGATGGATGAAGTCCATAAAAGATACCGGTTGGAAATGGCCTTTTCCCGCGGCCTCTCCACCGGCTGGTTCAAAGGGATCGACAATCAATCCTTGGTCCACGCTCGATTCGGCAAGAAACGCGGCGTGCTCTTGGGAGAAATCCAGCGGGTTGGACGTCACTTCGTCGAACTCATTCCCCAAGCTCCCATTCACGCCGGCGATGGCGTCGTCTTCGATCAGGGCTCGCCCGAAACCGAGGAACAAGGAGGCCGGATCTATCAGGTCCTCCCCCGCGGCAAACTCACTCGCCTCGAGTTTGGACGCGGCGATGTGGATTGGTCCCGGATCCATCCAGGTGATCGACTCTGGAAAACCGACGATCCCGCGCTGAATCGTGAGCTCCGCCAGACTTTCGCCCCAGGCCCTCCCCGTCACACGCGCCCGCTTGGCTTCACCGTCTCCGGACGTCAAGGAGGCCCGCTCCATGTCGAAGTCCGGGACGAAGCCGGCCGCAGCGTTCACGTGGAGTCCTCCCTGCCCTTGGCCGCCGCCAGGACCAGACCTCTCACCACTTTGATGCTGAAGGAACAACTCGGACGGCTCGGTGGAACTCCTTTCCATCTCGGATCGATCGAATCCACCCTCGAAGGGGAGTTGATGCTGCCTGTCAGCGAACTCAATGCGCTCCGCCGCCGCAGCGTCGAACAGTTGCTCCAGCAGCGCGCTCCATCACGATGGACCTTGCATCCGGCGGCCCGCCCGGATTCTCCACCCGCTGCTGCGCCTTTCCCGCGCTCGGATTCCCAACACCGCACGTCCCACCCTCTCACGCTTTCGGTGCTGGTACGAACGCTCCAACAATTGCAGGCCGCCCTCGACTTCGGCGTCCCCGACATCTATTGCGAATTCGAGAACCCGAAGCGCCATCGCGACGCCGTCGCCGAGTTTCGCAAGCACCCGCAAACATCCGGCGCCCGCCGCATCTGGGCCGCCCCGCCCCGCATTTTCAAGCCGGGAGAGGATTGGATCCTGTCCCAAATCCGATCGGCGGAGCCGGACGGTTATCTCATCCGCAACTACAACCATTTTCACTTTTTCAAAGGATGCCGTCTTCGCGGCGATTTCAGCCTCAATGTCGCGAATGAACTGTCCGCCAGGTTTTTCCTGGAACATGGCCCCCTCGAGCGCGTCACCGCCTCGTATGATTTGAATCATCAACAGGTGGAGGGGTTGCTGCGTCACCTCGACCCGGGCGTGCTTGAACTGACGTTGCACCAACACATGCCCATGTTTCACATGGAGCATTGCGTGTTTTGTGCGTTCTTGTCTCAAGGCAAGGATTACCGCGACTGCGGCCGGCCCTGCGACAAGCACGAAGTCCGGCTGCGCGACCGCGTTGGCTTGCGACATCCCTTGAAGGCCGACGCAGGCTGCCGGAACACCTTGTTCAATGCCCTGGCGCAAACCGGAGCCGAAGGGTTCGACAAACTTCGAGCCGCAGGCGCCAGACATTTCCGCATCGAGTTTCTCGATGAGTCCGCCTCGCTCGTGCAGCAGACGCTTGACACCTATGACCGCTTGTTTCGCGGCGTGATTTCAGGCGCGGCAGTCTGGCAGGAACTGCGCGTGATCAATCAGCTCGGGGTGACACGCGGAACCTCGGTCTCCTGAGGGTCATGGGCGCCACACAAGCGCCAGAGGCTTGACGGAACGCACCCATTCCGGACCCAGCCCCGGAGCACCCTCCAATCGATACCGCCTCTCCATCCCTTTCTCCGCTTCCCTCCTCCATTCGTACAGCCCTACCGCCGGGCCTGCCTCCGCAATCCTGACCTCACCCGCCGGACGTTCCGCCTCCCAAGTCCCCTGCTCCTCATGCTCCAAATGCCGCCACACCCCGCGCATCTTCCCCTCCTTCCAAGTCCCCGTGAGCTGATACCGATCCGCGATGTACTCCACCTGCAATTCGACCCGATTCGAACGGAAAGAACCGCCCGTCATGTAGGCAAATCGGAATTCTGAGGAAGGATCGAAGCGCCCTGACACGTCCCGCTCATCGACAGTCAGTTCCCAGCCGAAGTAATTCTTGGACCGCAGAGCGTTGGTCGCCGTGCATTCCCAAGCGCCCGCCAGAAGCAACGCCGCGGATTCATCCCTTCCCGGCATTCCGAAGAACAAGGGCTCCGCCGAATTTTCCTGGCCGCGTTTCGCTCGACGCCTCCAGACCACGGTCCCCGCCTCCTCGACATCGAAAACAGGCACGAACCCCGGAGGCCAGCGATCGGACATCATGGCTAAGAACGCGGGTCCTTTGCTCCGGCCCGCGAGGTCATGACGATTCGTGACCGTGACGGCACTCCATCGTTCCACTCCCTTTTTATCGAGGGCCGCTGTAAACAACCGCCACTCGAGCTTCCACGCCTCGCGGGAAGCCACCGCGGCCTCGGCTCCGCAGGCTCCCAGCATCACCAGCCAAACTAACCAATGCCATGATGCAGCCATCAAACCTTGATGATTTTGCGAAGCACTTCACCGGCCACGTCGAACTTCTCCCCGTGCCGTCGGTCCAACTCCGGCTTCGGATCGAAAAGGTCCGCCGCGCCATTCCGATCGAGAAGCCGCCCGACCCGTCCGGAGTGCTCAGGCACTGCATCCAAGTCACTTCTCAGGGACCGTTGCATGCTTCAACCCGGAAACACCAACTCAGCAGCGTCGAGATGCGGATCCATTGCCGTTTCGAACTTCAACTCGACCACCTTATTCTCTCAACCGTCATGAACACAAGCACGGCTCAAGGGCATCCGCTCGCCTCGGTGCATCCAACGATTGTCGGTGACCGGGTTGTTGTGGTAACGCAAACAGCCCTGTCGGCTGTGGCGCAGGCTGACCAACCTGCGGGGCGACGAAGGGAAACAGGCGCGTGGAGAGCAGGGCAGGGCCTCGTTCTCCCCCCGCCGGGCCGACGGGCCGTCGGCGATACGGCAGGCTGGGCACCCTGCACCACACGACAGACCCCTTCGGGATGCACGGAGCTCGCCCGGGCTTCAGTGCTCGCAGGACGCGAAAACTCTTGATCGCGCTGCACGGGGAAACAATCTGATCGATATCCATGAAACCCATCAACCGCCGCGTTGCCCTAAAACTGACCGCCATGGGGGTCGGCGCGCTCGCCCTCAAACCCGAAGCGTCTTTCGCGCAAAACCCCACGCAGCCCTTCGGCCCCGAGTTCCCCAACCTCGACTCGCTCGCCACCGGCGAATGGTGGAACAAAGGTTCCGCCGCGTCCAACAACGGCCGGCGCAACAATCGCGGTGAAAATCCGCCGCCGACCATGGACGTGCCGCGCGATCAGGTCGTGGCGTTTGCCCTCTACACCCTGCATGGTGGCGTGATGAAAATGACCGCCCAGCTTTTCCCCTTAAAACCCGGCGAACCCCGCGTGGCAAGGCTGGAGGTGCGGCGCGACAGCGGATGGGTGGAGATCGCGAAATCGGAAGTGCTCTACCCCGGTTGGGATGCCCATTTCCGCGTGGAGCCATGGGACGCGGCAAAAGACCTGGCCTACCGCGTGCGGCACGGCGACAACGCGAAGTTCGAGGGCTTGATCCGCCGTGACCCGGCGCACCAGGAGGAGATCGTCATCGCGAACATGTCCTGCAACTCCAGCCGCACCACCGGTCTGCGGCCGGAGATCATCGACAATCTCAAAGCGCAAAATCCCGACCTTCTGTTCTTCGCCGGAGACCAAACCTACCGGCACACCGAGCACACGGCGGGCTGGATCGAGTTTGGCCTTCAATTCCGAGAGATCATGCGCGACCGTCCGACCCTCTGCATTCCGGACGATCATGATGTGGGCCACGGAAATCTCTGGGGGGAAAACGGAAAACGCTCGACGATCCCCGGCGATGCGGACGGCGGCTATCGCTACCCGGTCGAGTATGTGAACCAGGTCCAGCGCCAGCAATCCTGGCACCTGCCCGACCCCGTGGACCCGGCACCCGTCCAGCGCGGCATCACGGTCCATTTTACGCGGCTCATCGTCGGGGGCGTGGACTTCGCCCTGCTCGAAGACCGCAAGTTCAAGAGCGGACCCGCCGGAAAGATTCCGCAGATGGGACCGCGGCCGGATCACATCAACGATCCTTCCTATGACCCCAAGGCGATCGACTTGCCCGGCCTGCAACTCCTGGGCGAGCGCCAGGAAAAATTCCTCCACGCCTGGGGGCAGGACTGGACCGGTGCGGAAATGAAGTGCGTGCTCTCTGCCACCGCCTTCTGCGGCGCCGTCCACATGCATGGAAAACGCGACGGACGCCTGCTGGCCGATCTCGATTGCAACGGCTGGCCGCAGAGCAGACGTAATCTCGCGCTGGAGGAAATCCGCCGCGCTTGGGCCGTGCATCTCTGCGGCGATCAGCATCTCGCCGTCGTGGTGAAAAACGGCATCCGAGAGTTCGGCGACGGACCCTACGCCTTCACCAGTCCCGCGCTCGTCAACACCATCTACGGCCGCTGGTGGCATCCGTTGGATGAGAAACCCGGCCCCAACCCCGTGCCGAACAGTCCGCTGTCATGGACAGGCGATTTCCACGACGGCCTTGGGAATAAACTCAGCATGATGGCCTACGCCAACCCCAAGGACGTCAGCGACGAAAAACAGCGCTCCGACGGCTATGGCATCGCCCGCTTCAACAAGAAGAAACGCACGATCACCTTTGAGTGCTGGCCGCGATTCGCCGATGTGAAACAGGGTGACCAGGCGCAGTTTCCCGGCTGGCCCATCACCGTCGCGATGGCCGCCAATGACGGCCGCAAAGTCCACGCACTGCTCCCCGCGGTGAAGCTCGAGGGCGCGGCGAATCCGGTCGTCCAAGTCATCGCCGAGGCCACCGGAGAGATTCTCTACACGGTCAGGTCACAGGGCGCGAGCTTCACTCCTCGCGTCTATGCGCCCGGAAAATACACCGTCAAAGCCGGCCAGGACAAACCGGACACCGTCCTTGCGAAGGGCCTTGAGGTGCCATGAAAAACTCTTCCGAACCTGCCACCTCAAGGTTTCAACAACACGAGCAAGCAACTTGCCATGGCCTCCTGACCTTCTCCTTGGATTCGTGGCCATCGCCGCAGGCTTCGCCACGCCCGTCGCGGTTAGGGCCGTCGGACAGAACCGGCCCTGGAAGACACCCGATTTCACCCAAAGCGACGCCCTTCCCGCAGCCGCAAAGCACGACTGGAATCTCGGTCCCCCGGGACGGCGAGGGTGGATGTTTTGCGACACGATGGTCAAGACCGACGCGCGCTAGATTTTCGTCACCAAATTGGAAAAGGGTTCTCCAGCCGATGGTGTTTTACTCATCGGAGATGTCATCCTTGGAGCCCGCGGCAAACCATTTGCCTACGATCCACGCAGCGAATTCGGCATGGCACTGACCCCTGCTGAATTTTAAGCGGACGCAGGAAGACTGACAGTGACGTGAAGCGGCTCAGTCGCAAGCCGGAGGCTTGCCAGCTATTAGCCGGTGGTTGAGGAGCGCAGCGACGATACCACCGGTCCACCGGGTCGCCCAAGCCTGTGCATCCTGGAGGGATGCCAGCGTCGCAGGTGCCAATACCCGCGGGGTGCGGGTTTCAGGCCTCCAGGGCCGGTTTTTCATTGGCAGGGGGCGCCGCTCATCCCTGAGCTTCAGGCCTCCTGACTTCTAGCTGCGAATATCTGCGGAGACGGGAACATTCTTGAGACCACCACAGCTGATCCCCCATGTTGCACGGTTCCTTATTCCAATGCGCTTTCAAGATGAGCTTAAGTCGCGCAGGATATTTCGTTCCAGCCAAGGCGCGAGCAAGGAGCATATCCAAAGGATCTGTGACTGACGAGCAACGCCGCCTGCGACGGAAAAGACCAGCGAATTAAGCTCATCTTGAAAGCAAATTGGAATTACCGCGCTGCGACCCCTCCCGGGGTCGACGACGCTGTCGTACCCAGGATCCGAGGCATGGACAATCGCGACAACATGCATGCCATCCGCACGGTGCAGAAATTGGTGGCCGATGCCGATCCGCGGGTGGACTACATCCCGACATCGCACGGCGCGGCGGAGAGGCCGGTTTGCACGATCACTACGGAACCCTGGGCCAGCTCGAACATGGGGTGAACTATGCCGAGGCCTATTTTGCGCACGTTGGGGAAATCGACGGCAGTCGATCGCCCGCTCACAGCCTGGCCGAAGGCCCGGAGCAGCCCCGTGAAACTCTTCATCCTCGCAGGCCATCGCAACCTGGAGCTATCCTTCACCGCTTTGAAGCGGAGGAGCACGCCGCACCCATGATCCACCGGCCCGACGGCCGGAGGTGGGTGGGCAGCCGGCGGATTCACTCCGTTTGCGGACCAAGCATGTTCTGGTTCTTCAGCCAGGCGACGCAGCGATCCGTTCAGGTCGAACAGGGCAGGCTGCTTTTGCGAACCCCGAAGCCGTGGCCGCCCTGCGCATAGACATGCATCTCCGTTGGCACTTTCGCCCGCTTCAAAGCGAGGTACAACACCACGCTGTTCTCCGCTCCGGCCACCGCATCGTCGCTTGCATGCACCAGGAGGATCGGTGGCGTGTCCTTCGGAATTCGAACATAGGGCGCGAGAACATCCTTGTTGATCTCCTGACCCGCAGGCCGCTGTTCGATGAAATAACCGGGATAAACGGCGATCGCGAAGTCGGGCCGGCAACTGATCTGATCCATTTCGTCGATCGGCTCGTAGGCGCGCTGGTCGAAGTGCGTCGCCGTAGCCACAGCCAGATGCCCGCCCGCCGAGAATCCAACCATGCCGATCCGTTTCGGATCGATCGCCCATTCCGCGGCCCGACTCCTCACCAGACTAACCGCCCGTTGCGCGTCCAGCAAAGGTCCCGGAGCCGGCAGCGGCTCCGGCTGGCCCGGACGGCGCGGCACACGATACTTGAGCACAAACGCCGTGACTCCAACCGTGTTCAGCCAGGCGGCCACCTCCTCGCCTTCCAGATCCCAGGCCAAGTTCCAGTATCCTCCCCCCGGACAGATGATCATGGCCGCCCCGGTGCTCCGGTCTTTGGCCGGTCGGAACACCGTGATCGTCGGCTTGGTCACCCCGGTGATCCACTTGGCATCCTGGGTGGGAGCTTAGGAAGGCGAACGAACGCGCTCGGGACCGATCTTGCCGTAATCCCCCGGAACCGCTCCCGGCCACACTGGCAACACGAGGGGCTCCCCTGCCCCGTTAACCGGACTGACCAAGAGGAGCCCGACGGCAAGGCCAGACCAACAGGCGGTCCGGATCGGCGAGAGCAGCACTTCGATGGGTTTCATGGAAATTGAGACATGATCGAGTCCCGGTGGATCTCACCGCTTCAGCATTTCCGCCACAAACTCGAATAGCGCCCTCGAGGGCGCATCTTCCGGCAGACCGAGGTTTTCGTTGATGCGACTGTGCGTGGTGTCCCTGGCTCCGAAGAGTTTGCTGGAAATCCCAGCGTCCTTCAGCACAGCGTCGAGGCGTTGCGCTTGCGCCGTCGTGTCGGGATGCTCGGCCACGTGGAGAATCAAGAACGGCGGAATATTCCTGCCCTTGGTCACGTGCGTCACCGCGGAGTAATCCCGGTGCTTCGCCGGATCGTTGCCGAACTTCACGCGGTGTCCGACCTTCGCTTGCGGCAGGCCATGCACCCGGCGTCGCGTCTCGGCAGTCTCGATGATCGCCGGCACATCGAAAGTGTCGCCATCCACCGGCACGCAACCCTTGATCCTCGTGAAGGGCACCCCTTCGGCTTTCAGATAACGCTCATCAATGCAAATCAGTGCCGCGAGTTGTGCGCCGGCCGAGTGGCCCATGACGAAGATACGCGTCGGATCCCCACCGTACCGGGCGATGTTGCCATGGACCCAGCCAAGGGACTTGGCCACATCGCGGAAGATGGTCGCCATCTCGACTTCAGCCAAGAGCCGGTATCCCGTGGAAACAAACACAAACCCCTTGTCCACGAACGCCTGCGGCTTGAGTTGGATGGCGGTCCGGTCGCCGCTCTCCCAACCTCCACCATGAATCCAAAAGACGACCGGCAAGTGCTTCGCGCCCTCCGGCGCATAGATGTCCACTCTCTGCCGCGAGTTCGCCGGCGTGGCGTAGGGAACGTCGCGCGTTGAGACAAGCCTGGAGTGGGCGGGCGCCGGGGTCTGGGCTTGTGCTGGATTGATCATCGTCACCAGCAGGATGGAGAAGAGCAAATTGAACTGATTCATGATGCGCGATGAATGGGAGTGTAAAGGCAATGCGAAGACCCCTGGATCCGCCATCGGCAAGAGAGGACTTGCTTCAGCCGTGGAGTGCATGCCTCAACAACGTATGACTCGTGCCAACGGGCGGCAAGCTTCCACTCAAGACAGCCTGCGCGGCCGGTGCTTCCGAAAGTCCTCGGGGCGGGCCCAGAAGCGGGACTCTTCAATATTGTCCTGCGGACGGATGGAGAATTACTTTCTGTCCTGGAGCTCCACACGGACGGTCGATAATCCTGATTCTCATCGAAGCAACCGAAAGCCTGTTTTCATCCGTATGATCGGTATGATTCGAGTGATTCGTGGGCAAATGACTCCCGTATCCGCGGATTTGGGCAAATACCTACTCGCCCCCTCCGCCATGGTCGTCGAGGCGGGGGCTGAGTCCTCTCTGCCGACTCTCGAAAAGGAAGCTCTCCGTTGACCCACCTCGCGCTTATCATCAGTTGAAGAATACAGGGCTGGCTGCGTTACGACGACTCAGCTACCGCCAACTCCGGGATGCATGGTCGATCAAAGCATTCCCAATTCTCCGATTGTCGCGCCAGGCTCATTGGCCCATGATGCGACTCTCATGGAAACCCGAAGACGCCTTGGCCAACTGGCAATCCTGTGGCTCACCTTCCAGGCCGCGGCGCTTCACGCGGCCGATTCCACCAACACCGTCAGAATCGCCGCCGCGCAGGCGGCACGGCGCGTCATCGACTTTCGTCTCCCGCCTGAAAGGGCACTGGCCGAGGTGGACAAGAACCTCGACGAACTTGAACGGATCATCCATCGCGCCGGCGAGGCGAAGTGTGACGCGCTGGTCCTCCCCGAAGACACCCCCGGCTTGCTGAACTGGGTCGGATCGAACGAGACGGAGGCGAAGGCATTACTGCCGAAGGCGGTGGACCGGGTGATTCAACGCCTTGGAACCGCCGCCGCCCGCCACAGCATGTATCTGGTCGTGTGCAGCGACTTTACGGAAAGCGATGGAGGCATTTACAACACCGCCTTTCTGCTGGGTCGCGACGGCAAAGAGTTGGGGCGCTATCACAAAGTGTGTCCAACGTGGGGAGAGGCGGGCGCGCGCCGGCGGGGAAATTCGTTCCCAGTATTTCCGACGAAGGACCTGGGCACGGCCTCGATGCTGATCTGTTACGACCTCGTGGTTCCGGAAACCGCACGCTGCGTCGCTTTGGCCGGGGCCGACATCATCTTCTTCCCGACCATGGGCGGCGCGGCCATTGGCAGCGATGACATCGGAGTGCAGGCGTTGCGGGTGCGAGCGGCGGAGAATTTCATCTGGCTGGTCGTCGCGCAACGCGGCAGCGGGGCCATGATCATTTCGCCCCAGGGCAAAATTGTCGCCACGGCCGAGGGCCCGGACAGTCTGGCCATCGCGGATATCGAGGTCCGGGGGGGCAGCGCACGGGCGGCGACGCGCTGAACTGGCAGCGCGACATGCGCGCCCGGCTGTTCCGCGAGCGGAACCCGGATGCCTTTCGCATCCTGACCGAGGCCAGCCCACCTGTGCTCGCCAAAGTGCCGATCGAGATCACACAACAGGAAGCCGGACGCATCATGGCACGCGCGCTGACGGTGGGCGAAGAAGAGTTCAAGCAAGCCAGCAGTCTTGCCGGGAGCGGCAAGGTTCATGAGGCGATTTCGGCCTTTCAGCGCCTGCGCCAGGAGTATCCCGCGACGTGGATCGATCGCCGGTCGGAGGAGCGGTTGGCCAAGCTTCAGCCTGCCTCGCCGAGGCCGGACCCATCCACGCCCGGCCTTGCCTCGAAGTATGTGGGCGATGCCGGCATCGAGCATGACCCCGACGTGTTGTTCGCCGACAATTTTGAATCGGGCGCCATGACAAAATGGGACCAGCAACGCGGACGCGTCGTCATGACCGAAACCCGGCCAAACGCAGGCCGTTGGTGCGTCCACATGCCCATGGAGCGAGGCAAGAATCATGGCGGCGACGCCATTAAGTGGTTCATGCCCGGCGCGGACGCAGTCTACGCGCGCCTCTACGTGAAATTCTCGCCCGATTACCAATACAACCATCACTTCGTCTGGCTCGGAGCCAATCAGCGCACGAACAAATGGTCCGCCTTCGGCAAGGCCGGTCTCAAGCCCAATGGCACGTACTACTCGACCGGCATGGAACCCTGGTTCGCCTGGGGGAAGAATCCGCCGCCGGGCGAAGTGAATCTCTACTCCTACTACCTAGACATGGAGCCGGACCGGAAGATGGACAAATACTGGGGCAACAACTTCTTCCCGCCCGGACCGGGCAAGGGCCAGGCCGCCGGTGAAGCGCGCTTCATTCCGAAACTGAACGAATGGCAGTGCTGGGAATTCATGATTCAGGCGAACACGGCGCCGGACAAAGCCGATGGCAAGCAGGCCATGTGGGTGGATGGAAAGTTGATCGGCGAATTCACCGGGCTCCGCTGGCGCCATGACCTGGATTTAAAGGTGAATTGCTTCTGGCTCGAACATTACAGCTACGACGAGGGCGACCCCACCAAGCAGTACTGGAAAGACAGCCAGTCCGTCTGGTTCGATGACGTAGTCGTGGCCAGCCGCTACATCGGTCCGATGAAGAAATGAGTGATCCTAAAAACGGCAGTGGCCCTTCAAGAATCTTCGCAGGTCCTGCCAACAAGGCATTCCGAATCACTCACCAGATCCATAAAGGATATTCCTCGTTCTTCGTTCTATCCTTCTCATTCAGGTCGCGAAGGCGCGGAAGGCGGCGAAGGTTTCCGGCGCAACTGCTCGATCCACTGGCGCTGCGGCAACGAAGCGGGGCTCGCATCGCCTCGATAATCGCCCCGCTCCACCTCGCGGGCGTAACGTTCCAGCGAGGACTGACTCCACATTTCCCCCCGCATGGCCTGCTCGGTCCGGGTGTGCAACTCTGTCTTCGTCAAATCCAATGAACGCGTCTGCAAGATCGAGCCGCTGACCAGCTCCAGGTCCAACATCCCTTTCCGGTGCTGCACCATGCTGTCGAGCACAGCCAACTTGGCCTCGAACAGCTTCTCCTCGACTTCCAACACGGACCGCGTGTCCACACGGCCCATTTGCAATCGCTCCCGCTGATCTTTCAGCAGCCTCTCGTGGAAATCCACGGCCGCGCCGTAATTCGTGATATTCTCGGCTTGCAACTTCACCCTCAACAACGCCGTTTCCAGCGCCGAGGTGATCTGGGACTCCACCTCGCGGATGGCCAGCAATGCCTTCTTCTGATTGAGACGGGCCGCTTCAACCTCGCTCTTCTCGCGCAGGCCGCCGAGCAAGGGAATCCGCAACTCCATCCCGACCGACCACGCCGGAAAGCCCTTCTCGGTCACGGTGTCCCAGGCGCCACCCGCGGTGGAATCGAGTCCGTTGAGCCCGTAACTCGCCTTTAAATCCAACTGCGGCAATCTCTGGTTTTTGGCATAAGCCAGCCGCACCTTCTCCTGCTGCGCCTGTTTGCGTCGCGCAATGTAATCCGGATTCAAATCGAAGGCCTGTTGATAGCTCTCGTAATAAGTCAAGGGCTGCAAGATCGGTTCAGGACGGTCCGAGGCCAGAATCACCACGTTCGTTTCCACACTGGGCTCCGAGATCAAAATGGCCAACTGACCCGAGGCTTGCACCCGGCGCACGCGCGCTTCCTTGTGGCGCGCCTCGCGCAACCGCACGCCCGCCTCCGCCTTCAACACCTCGATCTCCGAGGATTGCCCAAGTTGCGCCCGATGCTTGTTGTCTTCCAGGATGGCTGACGCCACGCCAATGGATTCCGCCGTCAGGCGCTCCTGTTCCTGGGTCAAATACAAATCCCAATACGCGGACTCCGTTCGTCCCACCACCGTCATGAATTGACGGCGGTATTCCTGAAACGCGAGGTCGGAGATCAACGCGGCCAGCCGGATGCGGGATCCGGTGGCCACCGGGCCAAAGTTTTTCAACAACGGCTGGCTGACGCTGGCGCCGACGAAAGCCTCGTACTCACGCCCCAGGGTGCGCAGAGATTGCAGGTTGTTGCGCAAATCGCGCAGGGTCGCTCCCGTATTGAGTTTCGCTCCGGTGGGGATGAGAAATTCGATGCCCGCGTTGTAAGTGCTGTTGCGCTCCGAAAAACTGGGAATCGAGAGCAGGCTGCTCTGCTGTTGGGCATTGTTCTGGCGCCGGCTGTCCAAGTGATCGACCGACGTCACGAAGCGCGGCTCATACACCGAACGTTCCGCCGCTTCGCCTTTCCGGCTCACTTCGGCTTCGATCTGCTTGATCTGGATGCTTTCATTCCGAACCAGCATCCGATCCACGACCTGTTTCAAGGTCATCGTGTTCGTCACCGCGGGCGCGATCGAGGCGACTCCTGGGGAAGCCATCGAAAGCCCCCACGCGATCCCCGCGCAAAACCATGGCCGAGTCTCACGAACCCAGCGATTCCACCTCGAACATTTCATGACTGTTCCTTCCATGACCGCGGTACGACTTGATAACACATCCGTCCGAAGCCTAAGCCAACGCTCAGGCTGATTTCAACGCGGTTGTCCTAGGAACCATGCAAAAACTAATTCCGATTTTCCCGCGCCGGGATTTTGACCTGGAGCAAGACGCACTGAGGGAGTGTGCCCTGGCCATGGGCCTGTGACCGAAGTGCAACGACGCTCCAGGTCAAAAGAACAAGCGAGAAAACCGGAAGTCATTGTTGCACGGTTCCTTAAAGTCCCAAGTGAACCCACAAATCGCCGGGATCCAGGCGCAAATTCACGTAGAAAGGCCCGAATTCGCCGTAGCGCGCGCTCACTTCGTCAAAGCGCATCTCATAAACGATCTCCTTGAGCGCATCGGTCTGATGCGCCACCAGGGTAACGCCCCATTCCCAATCGTCGATGCCCGTCGAACCCGTGATCAACTGGGTGATGCGGCCGGAGAACTTGCGCCCGACCCGGGCATGCCCGGCCATGAGTTTCTTGCGGGCCGCAAAATCCAACGCATACCAGTTGTCCCCGCCCTGGCGGCGCTTGTTCATGGGGTAAAAAGCCATCACCTCCCAGTCCGGCAGCTCCGGATACAACCGATAATGCTCGTACTCCGCCTGGCGCGCCCGCATCTCCGCCATCCGTTTTTCAAAGGCCTCGCCTCCCGGTTCCAACTTCTCCGCGTGGACCAGCGTGTTCTTCATGTCCTCTTCCGTGGTCACGTACTCAGGAAGCTCCGTCACGCTGAGATAGCTGTAGACGGGCGCCAGGGTGCCCACCGGAAACGCAGCCTCGAACGCGCGGTGAATCTCCCCCACCCCGGCCAACTCGGACGCGTAGGCGATAAAGGCAAGATCCGCTTTCCCTCCCACGTTTGCGTAGGTGCAGATCCTTGGATGCGAAGCGGCGGCGTATCGTGCCCTCACCGCTTGGAGACAGGCCAGCGCCTCACCGCGAGCGGACTCGGACAACGCGGACCACCGCAACCGGTCGATCCGGTAAAACTGGTGCATGACGTGAATGCCACGGGAAAGTTTGACGATGGGAATGGACATAGGATCAGGGAGAACTTGCCTTTGGGCACTGGAGCGGAAAAAGCAGCTTAGGGAACTTCGAGCGCCTGCTCCAGCAATTGCGGGAGTTGCGCCATCACCCCGCTGGCACTTGCCACCAGCGTCGCGCCCGCGTCACGAGCCGAGGCATGAAGCGTGGAGGTCTTGGTGTCGGCAAAGGCGATGACGGGAATATGAGCGGTGTCCTTGTTCTTGCGCAGGGCCGCGATCTGGGCACAGACGTCGCACTTTTCCGAGCGCAGATCGGCCAGCACCACAATGGGACGCGCAGTCGCTGCTTCCGCCGCCAGTTGCGCCGCGCTGGTCAACGCCTTGACGCGATACCCCAGATCGTGCAACCGGTTCACCAACTGGCTCCCGGGCATGAGGATTTCGTAACAGACGATCGCAAGTGGCTGCGTCATGGCGGGCAGAGCTTGGAATTCGAATATTCAAAAATCAAACCTTTGCTCAAAATCGATTCAACCTAAGCGGAGCAGTTGAGCGTGTCGAAGGTGCGCAAAGGCTTGAGCGAGAAAGCCGCGATGCACGACGAGGCGTATCCGATGAGGTGAGACGTCGAGTTGGGCAGAGCGGCTTTATCGCCAAGACCTTGCGCAGATTCGGCAAGGGCAACTGCTCCGTTTAGGTTCAAACACCGTCTCATCCCGTCGTTGAATTTTCCCATCCGTTCCCTGAGACTCCGTCCCTGTTCTCCCTCCCATGCGCTACGCCCTCAACGCCAGCACGATTCGCCCCACCCCGCTCACCCGGAAAATTGAAATTGCGGCCCGTGCCGGCTATGCCGGCATCGAACTTTGGCACGACGAAATTGAGGCCGCCCTCGCGGTCGGATCCACCCTGTCCGACCTGCGCCGCCAACTCGACGAATCCGGCCTCCGCGTTCCCACCACCATCTACCTCGGCGGATGGTTTGAGGCCACTCCGGCCACCTACCCCGCCGCCCTTGAACATTGCCGCCGACGCATGGAACACGCTGCCACGCTGGGCGCCGAGTTCATCATCGCGAGCCCTCCCCCCGATCGTGCCGACTATCGGCTCGGCGCATCCCGCTACGCCGAACTGCTCTCCCTCGGACGCCAGATCGGAGTCCGCCCTTCCATGGAGTTCCTCGGCTTCGTTGGTCAACTCAACACCATCGAGGAGGCTCTCTCCGTGCTCGACCTTGCCGGTGATCCGCAAGGCACCACCATCCTGGATCCCTTCCACATCTATCGTGGTGGAGGCAGCATGGACTCCATTCTCAAACTTCGCGCCGAACAGATCGCGGTGTCGCATTTCAATGACACTCCTTCCACCCCCTCGCGTGAGAAGCAGCACGACCGCGACCGCGTCATGCCCGGCGAAGGCCACCTCGACCTGCCCCGCTATCTCCGCGGGCTCCGCCAAACCGGCTACCAAGGATGGCTCTCGCTGGAACTCTTCAACGAAGTCCTCTGGCAGCAAGACCCTCTCGAGGTGGCACGCACCGGCCTGGACAAAATGAAGTCCCTCGCTGAAGCCTGATTCCCCTCCCGCCAACCTCCATCGGAACATGAGACATCCTCTCCTCCCCCTCTCTTCCCAGACGCGCGCCGGTCATCTTCAACCAGGGACGCAAAACCGCCTCGTCTCCCACGAATGCGCCGCCGGCATCGCGCTTCTCCTGCTGGGCTTTCTCGCACTGGAACCTCGCGCCGCGGAGATCATCGAAAGCAGACGCATCTGGAATGCCGCCCCGCATAATGCGTTCACGGATCTGGCTCGCTGGAAGGATCGCTGGTGGTGCGTCTTCCGGGAAGGACAAGGCCACGTCTCCCCCGACGGCGCGGTCCAACTGCTTTCCTCTCCAGACGGACAAACCTGGACCTCGGCCCACCGCTTTACTTCAGCGAGAGCCGATCTGCGCGACCCGAAGTTGAACGTGACGCCGTCCGGGGAACTCATGGTGATCGCGGCCGGCGCGGTTCACGGTCCGGCAGGTTCAAACAAACCCGCGGCTCACGAGAACTTCACCTGGTTCTCGACGGATGGACGTTCCTGGAGCCCCCCGCATCCCGTGGGCGAAACCAACGTCTGGCTCTGGCGGGTCACGTGGGGCCGGCATCAAGCCTTAAGCATCGGTTACGACACCCTGCGCGAAGGCTTCATCCGCCTTTACCGCACACTGGACGGCAAGAAGTTCGATCTTCTCGATCCGGCCCTTCTCACCGAACAATACCCCAACGAACACGGCATGGTCTTCCTCAAGGATCAAATGGCCGTCTGCCTGCTTCGCCGGGATGGCAAGCCTGGACAAGGCCTGCTCGGTGTGGCCCGCCCCCCTTATCGAGATTGGAAGTGGAAGGAGGTCGGCGCCAAGATCGGCGGGCCCGCCCTCATTCAGCTCCCCGATGAACGCTTGATCGGCGTGGTTCGGCTCTACGACAACAAGGTTCGAACATCGGTCTGCCAGCTTGACCGCGATACCGGCAAGCTCACCGAGTTGCTCGCCCTGCCGAGTGGGGGTGACACCAGCTACCCCGGATTGGTTTGGCACGAAAACCTGCTGTGGATCAGCTACTACTCCTCTCACGAAGGCAAAACTTCCATCTATCTGGCCAAGGTCAAAATCTGATAAATCTGCCCCCGACTTCTCAAAGGACGATCGCGGCCATGACCAGCAATCACGCGGCTTTGAGCTCACCGAGCCACGCGGCCAGGAAGATGGTGAAGCGTGCTCGAACCGGTGACCTCGTGAGTGAAAAGGGCTGAGCCCGCCTATTTCATGCACGGGACGCTCGGTGAGGACACCGGGCACAAACACAGAGGCAGGCGCGATTGTAGGCCGCGTGCCCTCACGCGGCACACCGTCGCGGATTCAAGCTCAGTATGAATGATCCGAGTTAGGATGCTCTCTCTCCGTGTCTCTATGCCTCCGTGAGAGCCGCCCTCCCGGCGTGAACGAGCAGAATGTGATTCATTGACAGGGCGTTCGCACAACACGGGCAACACACCGTTTTCTCTCTCGCCCCGCGAGGCACGAGTTGAGGTTGCTTCGAATTGACGGAGAGAGGGGAATTCTCAGCCTACCTCCTCGGTCCTCTCCCCGCTCATGCTTCGCAGGGAGAGGAAGAAGTGCTTTGGCGACAGAGATCTCGAATCCTATCCCGAGATCACGCTGCTTTCCATTGCGCTTCGTTGCGAGTTGGGTGCGAGGCCTTTTGCTTTTCCTCGCGCAGAGGCCGCGAAGGACGCAGAGAGAACGTTGTGGGAAAAGTTCTCTGCGGAGAGGGGCGGAGTCTTGATTTGCCCCTGGAGCACTATCAGGCTATTGCCTTTCACGGTTCGGAAAACATGTCAAAGCAGGTATAACACCAATCCTCGTGTGACCCGAACAATCGACAAGCCGGGGCATCATCCGCCTGGATTCACCCTCATCGAATTGCTCGTGGTCATCGCGATCATCGCGGTCCTGTCGTCCATGCTCCTGCCCGCCCTTGGACGCTCGAAGGTCAAGGCACAACAGATCGCTTGTCTGAACAATTACCGGCAACTGCAGTTGTGCTGGCTCATGTACGTGGATGATCATCAGGATCACCTGCCACCCAACGCCACGTCGAGCAGCGGGGGCCGCGAAGGCTGGGTGGCCACGGGCCAAACCTGGATCACCGGCAACGCGTTTACCGACCCCAGCGCGCTCAACATCGAACGCGGGGTGCTGTATCCCTACCATCGCTCAGCCAAAGTTTACAAATGCCCCTCCGATCGCTCCACGGTCCGAGACGAAGGCAGGATCCCGCGCGTGCGCAGTGTGTCCATGAGCAACTACATGAACGACAACCCCGATCCGCAAGACACATCCTGCTGGCATAAGCTTTCGGAAATCCGCCAACCCGGCCCCGCCAAGGCTTGCGTCTTCATCGACGAACATGAGGGCAGCATCGAGAACGCCCGCTTCGTCATCACGCAACCGGGCACTTGGAATTGGGTGGACCATCCAGCGCTGCGCCATGGCAACGCGGGTGTGTTGAGTTTTGCGGACGGCCACGCCGAACTCTGGAAATGGCTCGAAACCACCACCCACTCCGCAGCCCGGGTCGAGGGCTGGGTGCAAGGCATTCGAGGCGTGCGAAACACGGATCGTGATCTGCGCCGCATCCAGGCGACCGTGCCCATGATCCCCATCCGCTAGCCCGGAAACTTCGATACGGGTGAGCCCGCAGGGCGACGACTCGATCTTGATTCGCTCCCGGTCCAACCGCGTGGGGAAGAGGCGGACTAGGTCAGAATGCCTTTGACGAGCTCGCCTTCTCCGGTCGGGCCGATCAGTTTCTGGTTCAATCCCTGATAGCGATAGCTGAATCGGTGCGCGTCGATGCCCAGCAAATGCAGCATCGTGGTTTGCAAATCGCGCACCGTGACTTTGTTCTCCGCCACAAAATAACCGAACTCGTCGGTGTTGCCATACGCCTGGCCAGGCTTGATGCCACCCCCAGCCATCCAGATGCTGAAGCAATGAGGATGATGATCCCGCCCAAGGAAAGTCGATCCGTTGCGAGCTTCGTTCATCGGGGTGCGCCCAAATTCACCGCCCCAGACCACCACCACCTCGTCCAGAAGCCCGCGCTGTTTCAAATCTTTGATCAACGCGGCGCTCGCGCGATCGACGTCCTTGCATTTTCGAGGAAAGGCCTTCATCAGGTCGTCTCCCTCGCCGGTGCCGTGAATGTCCCAGCCCCAATCGAAAAGCTGGACGTATCGCACTCCGCGCTCCACCAATCGCCGCGCCAGCAGGCAATTGTTGGCGAACGATCCCTCCCCGGGCTTGGCGCCGTAGAGATCCAAAACCTCCTTGGGTTCCTTCGCGATATCGAACGTTTCCGGAACGGACGCCTGCATGCGGAACGCCAGCTCGTATTGCTCGATCCGCGTCAGGGTTTCCGGGTCGCCAAACGTTTTCGCCTCGATCTCGTTCAGCGCGCGCAACGCGTCGAGACTGCGCCGGCGCGAATCGCGGCTCATGCCCTTCGGATCGTTGGCATAAAGAATCGGCTCCCCTGTCGTGCGGCACTGCACACCCTGGTAAACACCGGGCAAAAATCCCGAGCTCCAATTGCTCTTTCCTCCGGTGGGATCCGTGCCGCCACTCAATAACACCACAAAGCCGGGCAAATCCTGATTGAACGAACCGAGTCCATAGGTAATCCAGGAACCCAGGCTCGGATTCCCCGCCCGCATATTGCCCGTGTAAAGAAAGAGCTCGGCGGGCGCGTGATTGAATTGATCGGTCCACATGGATCGAATGACACAGAGATCATCCGCCACGCCGGCCATTTCCGGAATGGTCGAGCTGAACCATCCCCCGGACTGGCCGTGCTGGCTGAAATCGTAGGGTGAACCCAACATCCTCGGCACCCCCTTGATGAAGGCAAAGCGCTGATTCTTCAACAGGGAGTCGGGACACGGCTGCATGTGCAGCTTCTTCAACTCACTCTTGTAATCGAACAAGTCGAGTCCAGGAGGCGCGCCGCTCATGTGCAGATAAATCACCGCGCGCGCTTTGGCGGGCGCGGGAGGCCGTCGCGGCGCCATCGGACGCAGTGGATCCGGCTCGATGATTGAGCCCGCCTGCTCTGCGGCCATCAACTGGCTCAAGGCCAGACCGCCCAGACTCACCCCGCCGGACGCGAAAAACTGACGCCTCGACATCGCCCTCGCCCGCTGCCATCGAAAGTTCCAGTCCATGTCATCACCTCAACCTTTGCTCAACACACCGTCCAGATTCAGCAACACATTCGCCACCACCGTCCAGGCCGCGGCCTCCGCGGGATCCCATCCGTCCGGCAACGCCCCGAGCGGCTCGGACGCGAGGCGCCGCGCATCCTCGGCGCGCTCCCGATAATGCGCGCGCTCCGATTCGAACAACCGGACCAGCGCCCGTTCCTGCTCGTTCGTGGGAACCCGCGAAAGAACCAGCGAAAGCCCGAATCGGACACGCGCGCCCGTATCCTTCCCACCTTCCCGAACAATCCTCCGCGCGAGAGCCTGAGCGGACTCGACATAGACGGGGTCATTCAACGTGACGAACGCTTGAAGGGGGGTGTTGGTCGGCAGGCGCCGCAGCGTGCAGGTTTCCCGGCTTGGCGCGTCAAAGGTGGCCATGCTCGGGTAAGGCACCGTGCGCCGCCAAACCGTGTAAAGCCCGCGTCGATAGCGATCGGTCCCCTGGCTGGTGGGATAGGTGCGCTCGCCGTTGAACGCCGCCTTCCACAAGCCATCGGGTTGCGGCGGAAACACGCTTGGACCGCCCACTTTCGAGGCGAGTAGCCCGCTCGCGGCCAAGGCTTGGTCTCGCACCATTTCGGCATCGAGTCGGCGGCGGGGATAGCGCGACAACAAGCGGTTCTTGGGATCACGCGCAAGCGCCTCGGCGGAAATCTGCGAACTCTGCTGATAGGTGGCACTGGTCACGATGAACTTCAGCAACGCTTTCATGTCCCAACCCAATGCCAAATCAGCGGAGGCATTCGAACCGCCTCTTGGCGAACCAAACATCACCGCGAGCCAGTCCAGCAACTCGGGGTGACTGGGCAGTTGCCCTTGGGTGCCAAAGTCCTCCTCCGTTTCCACCAACCCCGCACCGAACAACTGCGCCCAATAACGATTCACCGCCACCCGGGCGGTCAGCGGATTGTCCGGACTAAACAACCAATCCACGACCCCCAGGCGATTCAAGGGCGCGCCCTCCGGCCAGGCTCCAAAGGCGGCGGGAATCCCTGCTTCCACAGTCTCGCCCGGACTCAAGAAACTTCCCTTGTTCAAGAATCGGGTTGACCGCTTTTTCTCCGACGCCAGTTCGCGCATCACGGGAACCGGGATCGATTTCAAGCCGGCGATTTTCTTCTTCAAACCCTGGATCTCTTCATTCACCTCTGCCGTGGACTTGGCGTGTTTGCGAAACCACTCCTTGAGGGGAACCGACCCAAGCCCGCCATTGCGATAGGCGGGACCGTCCGCGAACGACTCCGCAAGGGTGCGGGGCAGGACGCGAAGCGGTGTTTGATCCCGCGTCACCGCGAGTCGAAACCGTCCCAAGGCCTGGCGATCGCCAAAGGAATGCTCAAGCTTGAAGGTCACAGTGCCCGGACCCACCGCGCCAGAAAGTTCGAACACCGCTTGATGCGGGCGCCCCAATTCACCCCCCACCGCCCATCCGGATTTCTGCGCGCTGGAACCGTCGATGGCCTTCTCAACGTGATACTCGGACTGGTGATAATCCGCGCTGGCAGCCACAAATTTGAGCGCTCGCGATCCATCCAAAGCGAACGTTTCCTGGGTCGCGGGCGCGCGGGTCATGACCGTCGAAAAAACCTCGGCGCGCCGCTCGTCCAAGGCGACCAAGCGCGCGCCATCCAACCGGTTGGCGAGGTTGTTGTCCGTCCGGTTCCACACCGTCACTTTCTCGACGGTGACGTTCCGGCCCAAATCCACTTCCCACCAAGGATCCTTTTCCGCACGGGTATGCGTCGTCGACTTCGCGCGGTCGTAATGGCCGTCCGTGTTGCCGTCCACCGCCAACTCCGGCGGACCCGCGTAGTCGGTCGAGGACTGCTTTGTTGCAGCCTTCAACGCAGCGTTGGTCCCTTGGCTCCACACTTGAACTTCGGCGAGGGACAGCATGCGGTTGGCGCCTGGAAGCTCGATCCGGACCGTGCGCGCGATCACGGGCTTGGCTTCATCGGGCGTGAACGACGCGGAAAATTCGTTGAGCACGAAATTGCCCCCGGCATGGCCGGGTCCTTTCTCGGGCAGTTCGTCGTGAGGCAATGCTTCCAACCGCACGCCCGTCACACCGGCGGACGTGAGCCGGGTTTTCACGAAATAAGTCTCCCGCGTGGCCGCCACGTTGGTGGCCAGATTGGAACCGTCGGAGAGTCTGGCCAAGACGGTGCCCTTTTCGGAGGTTAAGGCTGAAGGCTCGATCGTCTCCCATTGTTCTCCCTGCGCCCGCGACGCCACCCAGTTCCGGAATTCGTCCAAAAACCCGGGTGTATCCTGGGCAAGACGAACTTCCCATTTCGCGATTTCACCATGGAATTCCTGCAACCGGCGCTTGGTCTCGGCGTCATACAGGGGCAACGTGGGGCGCTCGTCGGGTTGGTCGTTGTCCTCGGTTTGGTTGAAGAGGGCGTAGAATCGGTAATACTCCTG
>VHDF01000056.1 GCA_016871495.1 Verrucomicrobiota bacterium
GCCGCCAACGGCATGGCCGCCCGCGCGGCTTGACTCGCGCAGGGGGAAAAATCCGTCGCGCAAAGCACCGGCCCCTCGTTCGACATGGACTTCGATCGCCGGGAAGAAAGGGTTCGAGTTTTCACGAAAGGAGCATGCCTGGATCGCCTGGATTCCGCGCCGCGCCCGTTGCCCGTTGCTCAACACCTTTTGCCCTCTCCTGGGCAAGATTCGCTTGATGTCAGGCAAAGCAGGGAAGGCCGGGGCAGCGAAAACCGCGGCAGAGTTGAGCATTGATCGCTACGGAAGCTTCCTCGACGTGCGCCGAACCTGCCTCATTGAACCCGGTGCGGCACGCGTGCGCGCATTTCGGAAACCCCTGTCCACCCCGGTCGCAACCTTCCCCCGGTCACGCGTTTTGTTGTTCCGGGTGCGCCGCGGTGTACGCCTTGATTCAGGAACATGGCCTCGACGACTATTACCGGCTCAAGGATCGCCGCGGCGTCCCTGCGCCGCAAAGGGGGGAAGCAGGCCGCTTCGATTTCCTCAATCAACCTGAGGTTCTGCGGCAATGGGCGGACTACGTCGATCCCGGCCGCGTCCGGGTCACGATGCGATTGCCGGCGATTCATTGCATCGCCTGCTTGTGGCTGCTGGAAAACCTGGGCCGCCTTCACCCCGGCATCCTGACCTCGCGCGTCGAGTTCGCCCGCAAGGAATTGTCGGTCGATTTCGATCCTGCGAAGTTGTCCTGTTCCCAACTCGCCTCGCTGCTCGTTTCCCTGGGCTACGAACCCGATCTGAGATTCTCCGATGCCGCCGCAAGGAAGACTTCCACAAAGCCTTCGAGCCTGCTCATGCGGCTGGGTCTGGCTGGCTTCGCCTTTGGCAACACCATGCTGTTCAGCCTGGCGGCGTACCTGGGCCTGGATTCCTTCTCGGGACCGGCTTTCCAACAGCTCACGGGCTGGATCAGCCTCGCGCTTTCCGTGCCTGTCGTGACCTACGCGGCCGAGGACTATTGGCGGTCGGCCTGGAACGGATGGCGGCAGCGCGTCATGAACATCGACATTCCCATTGTGGCCGGCCTTGCCGCCCTGTGGTTGCAAAGCACCTATGAATGGTTCTCGAGAACCGGGGAAGGCTATTTCGATTCGCTGGCAGGTCTCGTTTTTTTCCTCCTGTGCGGCCGGTGGTTTCAAAAGCGAACCTATGACAGGATCCACTTCGACCAGGATTACCGTTCGTTCTTCCCGATGTCCGTCAGCCGGTGTGGCCCATCCGAATCCCGAATCGCGCTGAGCGAAGTGCGTGTCGGCGACCGCTTGAAGATTCGAAACGGCGAAATGATCCCCTGCGATGGCCTCCTCCTTTCGAACGCGGCGCACATCGACTACAGCTTCGTCACCGGGGAGTCCGAGCCTCAACGGAAGGACTGGGGAGCATGGCTCTTCGCGGGCGGAAAGCTGGCGGGCTCGGCCATCGAAGTGGAATGCGCCAAGCCTGTCTCCGAAAGCTACCTCACTTCCCTGTGGAACCACGAAACGTTCGCCAAAGTCAAACACGCGCGGCTCAACCCCATCACCGACGCGTACAGCCGCCGATTCACCAGGCTGGTTCTCACCCTTGCCCTCGTGACGGCGGCCTGTTGGGCGCCGTTTTCCCCGGCCATGGCCGTCAAGGCTTTCGTTTCCGTGCTGATCGTCGCCTGTCCTTGCGCACTGGCCCTGGCCGCTCCCTTTGTCTTTGGCACGGCGGTGCGCGCCCTCCACGCCCGCGGCTGGCACTTGAAAAACGGAACCGTTCTCGAATCACTCGCCCTCATCGATAGTCTGGTGTTCGACAAGACCGGCACGCTCACCGCGACCGGCGTGTCCCCGGTGCGCTGGATCGGCCCACCGCTGACCCGCGACGAATCCCAACGGATCCGATCCCTCGCCGAACAATCGCTTCACCCCCTCTCCATTCAGATCACCCGATTCCTCGCGAACGATTCGGAACCGGTGATCCTCGGGAATTACCGCGAGATTCAAGGCTGCGGCATCGAAGGCACCGTGGATGCGCTTCCCGTCGCCCTGGGATCGCGACGTTGGATCATGGACGCACTGACCCGCGAGAGGTCCGCCAGCCTGGCCGCGATGAACGAGGTGGGTGGCTCGTCCCTGGACCATGAAGTCCATGTGCTGATGGGGGGCGCTTACCGCGGCGCCTTCGTCATGGAAGCCCATCGGGCGCCCGGTCTTCAGGATCTGTTTCGCCGCCTCGAACCACGCTACGCTCTGGGCCTTCTCAGCGGAGATCAAGACCGGGAGCGTGAGTTGTTTGCCCGGCTTCTCGGCCCCCGCGCCGAACTGCGTTTCAGTCAGAGTCCCTTCGACAAGCTCGAATTCATCGCGTCTTGGCACCAGCTCGGTCGAAAGGTTTTGTTCGCCGGCGATGGTTTGAACGACGCCGGCGCCTTGAAGCAGGCCGAGGTCGGTTTGGCCGTGACCCAGGAGTCCGGTGCCTTCTGTCCGGCCAGTGACATGATCGCGGACCGCCGCCAACTCCAACACCTCGACCACCTCCTCACGTTCGCGCGGCAAAGCATCCGGATCATCCGGCAAGCCTTCGCCATTTCCGCTCTCTACAACGCGGTGGTCATCGCCATCGCGGCCTCCGGCCAGCTCTCTCCTGTGGTTTGCGCGATCCTGATGCCGTTGAGCTCGATCACCGTGGCCGCCTTTGCCGCGTCACGCACAGCTTGGGCGGCGAAGATCATTCCTGAGGCCACGGAGATCGGAAAGGCCGGCGTCGAAACACCCTTGCTCAATCCCCTGCGCGCATGAGTGTCTTGTTGTTCCTCATCCCCTTGAGCGTGTTGTTCGCCGCGGGATTCTTTGCCGCCTTCCTCTGGTCGGTGAAAAGCGGACAATACCGTGACACCGTTACTCCACCGCTCCGGGTCCTGCTCGAAGAGACAAACGTGCCCAAAAGAAAGCAAGAGAAGAGTAGTTCCAGCCGGCGCCAGCCTCAAACATAGCAACGCATGAAACAGCATACCTTCCCCAAGCCATGAGTGTGGAAACGTTCCGCTACGACAACCGCATCGTCCGCGCCTTCGCCATCGCCACCGTGGTCTGGGGCATGGTGGGTTTCAGCGCCGGACTGCTCATCGCCTGCCAGCTCTTCTGGCCCGGTCTGAATCTGAATCTCGAGTTCACCACCTTCGGACGCTTGAGGCCCTTGCACACCAACGCCGTGATTTTTGCCTTCGTCGGCAACGGCATGTTCACCGGCATCTATTATTCGCTTCAGCGCTTGTGCAAATGCCGCATGTTCAGCGATCACCTGAGCTGGATCAATTTCTGGGGCTGGCAGGCCATCATCGTGGGAGCCGCCGTCACGCTCCCCCTGGGCCTCACCTCCAGCAAGGAGTACGCGGAACTCGAATGGCCCATCGACATCGCCATTGCCGCCGTCTGGGTCGTGTTCAGCGTGAACCTCCTCGGAACCATTCTCAAACGCCGGGAGTCCCACCTCTACGTCGCCATCTAGTTCTACATCGCGCCCGCCGTCACGGTCGCCATGCTGCATATCGTCAACTCCCTCGCCATCCCCGCCGGTCTTTTCAAAAGCTACTCCGTCTTCGCCGGAGTGCAGGACGCCCTCGTCCAATGGTGGTACGCCCACAACGCCGTGGCCTTCTTCCTCACGACCCCTTACCTCGGACTGATGTACTATTTCCTGCCCAAGGCGGCGGATCGACCGGTGTTCAGCTACCGTCTCTCGATCATCCATTTCTGGGCGCTGATCTTCATCTACATTTGGGCCGGCCCCCATCACCTCATCTACACCGCCCTGCCCGATTGGGCGCAATCGCTCGGCATGGTGTTCAGCCTCATGCTCATCGCTCCCAGTTGGGGGGGCATGCTGAACGGACTGCTCACGCTGCGCGGCGCCTGGCACAAACTCCGCGAGGAACCCATGCTCAAATTCATGGTCGTCGCCGTCACCGCCTACGGTATGGCCACCCTCGAGGGTCCGATGATGTCGATCAAATCAGTCAACGCCCTCTCCCATTACACCGATTGGACCGTCGCCCACGTGCATACGGGCGCCCTTGGTTGGAACGGGTTCTTCACCTTCTCCATGCTCTACTGGCTGTTCCCGCGTCTTTACCAGACCAAGTTGTGGTCCCTCAAACTCGCCAACTGGCACTTCTGGACATCCATCCTCGGCATGATGTTCTACGTGGTGCCCATGTATTGGAGCGGCGTGACGCAAGGTCTGCTGTGGAAGCAATTCACGAACGAGGGGTTCATGCAATATCCCAACTTCCTCGAAACCGTGCTGCAGTTGATCCCGATGTACCGGCTGCGCGCCCTCGGCGGCACGCTCTACATCCTCGGCGCCGCCATCATGTGCTACAACCTCTGGCGAACCGCCCGAAGCGGCCAGTTTCTCCCCGAACAAGAGGCCCAAGCAGCCCCCCGCCCCGTCGAGACTCCAGCGCAAGCCGGCACCGGCGAACACGCTCATCCTTATCGCCATCGCTGGCTGGAAGCGAGACCCCTCACCCTGACGGCCCTCGCCCTCGTCGCCGTGGCCATCGGCGGCCTGGTCGAAATCATCCCGCTCTACCTCATCAAGGAGAATGTCCCCACCCTCTCCTCCGTGAAACCCTACACCCCGCTCGAAGTCCTCGGACGCGATCTCTATATCCGGGAAGGCTGCGTGGGATGCCACTCGCAAATGATCCGCCCCTTCCGCGGCGAAACCGAACGTTACGGCGAATATTCCAAGGCCGGCGAATTCGTCTATGATCATCCCTTCCTGTGGGGTTCCAAGCGAACCGGACCCGATCTCCACCGCATCGGCGGGAAATACCCGGACGCTTGGCATTACAACCACATGGACGACCCGCAATCCACCTCCCCCGGATCGATCATGCCGGGTTATCCGTGGCTCCTGACGAAAAACATGGACACCAACTCTCTGCCGTCCCGACTCAAAGCTCTGCGCAAAGTCGGGGTTCCCTATCCCTCCGGATACGAACACGGCCCGGCGCAAAAAGAATTATCGGATCAAGCAGCCAGGATCGTGGCCAATCTCAAACAAGGCATGATTACCAATGTCCCGCCTCAACGGGAAATCATCGCCCTGATCGCCTACCTCCAAAGGCTCGGCACCGATATCAAGCCCGCCGCCACGGCGCCCGCTTCCATCCCCGTCGCAGCCCGCTAACCCCTCATCCCACGCTTGTCATGATCAAAAACATCCTCGTCCATATCGGTGGCATTGGCGGTTTCGGAGTGATCTCGATCGCCCTCTTCTTCGCCGTGTTCCTCGGAGCCGTTCTCCACGCGCTTTCCATGAAGTCCACCCGCGCTCACCAGGCCAGCTTGCTCCCCATGCAAGACGGCGACCCCTCCACCCCTCAACCCGAAACCTCCCATGAGTAAGGATCCCCAAGAAGCACCGTTGCTCGAAGGGCATGACGCGGACGGCATCAGAGAGCTCGACAACCTCCTGCCCCGCTGGTGGGTCTGGCTCTTTTACGGCACGATCATCTTCTCCGCCCTTTACCTCCTCTATTTCCACGTGCTGAAAGCCGGAGACTTGCAGGCCGCTGCCTACGAAAAGGAATCCGCCGCGGGCGAGAAGATCAAGGCCGAGGCCGTCGCCCGTTTCGAAACCTCCATCGGCAGCCTCACCCCATCCCGGGAACAGTCCACGCTCTCGGCGGGACAGCAAACCTACATCACTCTCTGCGCTCCATGCCATCGCCCTGATGGTGGCGGATTGGTCGGTCCCAACCTTTGCGACGATTACTGGATCCATGGATCGAACTATGTGGACAGCATCAAAGTGATCCTCAACGGCGTGCCCGCCAAAGGCATGCTCAGTTGGCGGGGGCTGCTCAAGCCCTCCGAAGTTCAAGCCGTGGCCAGCTACATTCATACCTTCCGCGGCACATCCCCTCCAAACCCCAAGCCGAGGGAAGACCAAACCCCCGCCGCCCCCGACAAACCGAACGAATTCGAATAGCGTCTCCACTCCCGCCAAACCGCCCGCTGTCCATGACGCAACCCCCGCCCGCAAACGAACACCCTCCCGCGGATCCGTCCCCTCCACCATCGGTCGCGCAGGAGATCAATTGGGAAGATTACCGCGATCACCTGGCCACGGCGGACAAAGAAGGCCATCGTCGCTGGCTGTTTCCGCGCAAACCCTCCGGCACCTGGCACCAGCGTCGGCTCTGGTTGAGCTGGATCTTGCTGGCCGTGATGTTCGCCGGGCCCTTCATCACCATCGAAGGCAACCCGCTCCTGATGATCAATATCGTGGAGCGCCGGTTCAGCATCCTCGGCCGCATTTTCTGGCCGCAGGACGCCGTCCTCTTCGCCGTCGCCATGCTCGTGTTTCTCACCGGCATCATCCTGTTCACCACCGCGTTCGGACGTCTCTGGTGCGGCTGGACCTGCCCGCAAACGGTCCTCATGGAAATGGTGTTGCGCAAAATCGAGTATGCCATCGAAGGGGACGCCGCCGCCCAACGCCAATTGGCCGAATCGCCATGGAACCGGGAAAAGATTCTCAAGCGGACCGCCAAGCACGGGGTTTTCCTCGCCCTCTCGTTCCTCATCGGCAACACCCTTCTGGCTTACATCATCGGACTCGACGCCCTGGTCCGCATCGTGACGGACCCACCCTCGCAACATCTCACCGGGCTGGCGTTCATGACCCTCTTCACACTCCTGTTCTACTCCATCTTCGCCCGCTTCCGCGAACAAGCCTGCATCTTCATTTGTCCTTACGGACGCTTCCAATCGACCATCCTCGACGAAAACACCCTCGTCGTCGCCTATGACCATCGTCGGGGAGAAAAACGCGCCCATCTCAAACCTTCCCAAAACGCCGCCGAACGCGCGACCTCGGGACTTGGAGATTGTGTCGATTGCCGGGCCTGCATCGCCGTCTGTCCCACCGGCATCGATATCCGCAACGGCACCCAGATGGAATGCGTCAATTGCACCGCCTGCATCGACGCCTGCGACCACATCATGGATAAAACCGGACGTCCCCGCGGCCTCGTGAGATTGAGCTCGCTGAACAACATCGAACGTCAACTGCCCCAGCGCTTCACACCCCGTATGGGAGTTTATGCCGCCGTGCTCGTCGCGCTCATCGGCCTCTTTCTCTTCCTGGTCCTCACCCGCGCCGACACCCAAACCACCATCCTGCGCGCCACCGGATCCCTGCCTCAATTCTCCGCGCAGGGGCAGGTGGATAATCTCTTCACCGTGAAAATCCTCAACAAAACGAACCGCGACATCCCGGTCGAATTCCGGCTCGAGCAACCCGCCGGAACCCTCCGCCTCATGAGCGGATCTCCCCTGCGCGTTCCCGCCACCAAGCTGGCCCAATCCTCCCCTCTCATCGAATTGGATCGCGGACAGCTCAGCGGCCATTCCACCCCGGTTCGCATCGGTGTTTTCGGCACGTCCGGACGCAAGCTCGAGACGATCAACACCAAATTCCTCGGACCCAGGTCATGAATCCCTCCCCTTGCGCCGCCGACAAACTATGGCCCCGGGCCCTGGTCATTTTCTTCGCGTGCTTCATCTCCGCCATCATCGCCTTCAGCACTTGGGCTCTCCGACAACGCGTCGATCTGGTGCGTCCGGATTACTACGAGGCCGAGATCCAGCATCAGCAGCATCTCGATCGAGCATCGCGCGCGCTGGCGTCCGGGCAGCCGGACGTTCTCCTCAACGCCGTCCTTCACCGGGTCGAGATCACCCTCCCAGCCCATCCCAGCCAACTCCCCGCCACCCAGGGCCAAGCGCACTTCTACCGCCCCGACGATTCCCGACTGGACCGCCGGATGGCCTTGCCACTCCAGTCCGAGGGCACCATTGCCTACCCTGCTCATGACCTGAAACCGGGACTCTGGAAAGTCCATTTGGAATAGAAACGCGATGGGATTGAATTCGCCTCCACTCACTCGCTGGTCGTTCCCGCAACGCCACCCGCCATGCCATGATCATCACCGCTCTGGCGTTGGGGTTCTTCGGCAGCCTGCACTGCGCCGGCATGTGCGGCCCGCTGGTGCTGGCCATGGGAGCGCCCCGCACCCCAAACGGGGAAGCCTGGCGCGGCAAACTCATTTACCACGGCGGACGCCTCATCACCTACGTCCTCCTCGGTTTGCTCCTCGGCCTCCTCGGCCATGGAGTCTCCATGGCGGGCCTTCAGCAATGGACCTCCCTGAGTGTCGGCAGCACCATGCTCCTCGCCGCATGGCTGCCCTACCGGTGGACTGCCCAAAACCGCTGGACTCGAAGGTTGCCGTCGCCTCATCAAATTGCGGCCGGCTGGCTGGGAAATCCGTCGCCACGCGCACGGTTCCGATTTGGGATGCTCAACGGCTTCTTGCCATGCGGATTGGTCTATGCCGCCTGCGCGGGCGCGGTCGCCAGTCAGGAAAACCCCTGGCGGGGCGCCCTCTACATGCTCTCGTTCGGCGCCGGCACCCTGCCGATGATGCTCGCACTGGGGGTGGTCTGGCCACGCCTGAGCCTCGTGGCTAAAACGTATTCAACCCGCTGGGTCCCCGCCACGCTCGCCATCGTTGGGGCATTGCTCATCCTGCGCGGACTCGATCTCGGCATCCCCTACCTCAGTCCAGCCCTCACAGCAACCGGAGTCCAGGGCGGCGTGAACTGCCATTGACGTGCCTCCAGAGGTTGTCGGTGACCGGATTGTCTTGGTCACGCAGACAGCCCAGCCTGCGGGGCGACGAAGAAAACCAGGCGCGTGGAGAGCAGGGCAGGGCCTCGTTCTTCACCCGCCGGGCCGACGGGCCGACGGGCCGTCGGCGATACGGCAGGCTGGGCCGCCTGCGCCACCCGACAGACCACTGCGGGATGCACGGCCGGACGACGGCGTTACGAATATCCTGTTGACCCGACAAAAGTAGATGCTACTTCTTCCCCTGACTCTGAGACATGGTGATTCACGAGAAACCATGTGGACACGCTGTTGGATGGGAGATCCAGGCATGGCATGGTGATTGAAAAAGGGCCGGCCGGCCGCTCAAACCGCGCGAAGAGAGGGTAGTCCACGGAAAACTCCCGGTTGAACGAGAGCCCAAGGGACTTTGACTCGACCCGTTCGATCCATCGCTCGCCATCCGCCCACGTACGTCTGGCGTGGCTCGATGCTCACGGAACACAGACCGAGTTCAACCCAAAGAACGAATGGACCATGATGAAACCGGTATTCGCAAGACTGTTCAAGCCGACGCTTCTCCTCCCACTCGCCCTGTTTTGCTGGGCGCTCTGGGCACAGGCCCAACCCGCCACCCGCGCCCCCGCACCGTCCGCGCCCGCCGGCGTGGAGGCGGCCGCAGCCGCGAAAAGTGCGCCGAACGTGTGGCTCACGTTCGGCCTCGACCGCGTGGCCCCGCTGCGTTACGCGCCGTTCGCCGACATCCCGCTCTGGCAATACCTCAGTTCGCTCATCTACATCCTTCTGGCGTTCTACTTCTCCCGATTGCTGGACGGTTTCATCACCGGGCGGGCGAAGAAATGGGCGAAGAAAACCACCACCCAATTTGACGATCTGGTGGTGGAAATGTTGCGCGGCCCGGTGCGGATCGTCACCTTCGTCATCCTGCTCCACATCGGGATGCAGGTCTATTCCTGGCCCGCGGTGCTGGAGGACTTCTTTTCCAAGGCACTCAAAATCATCGTTGCCGTTTCGATCACCTACGTGCTGCTCAAGTCCGTGGACGCGGCGATGCGCGCCTGGCGCGATCGGGCGACCACGCCGGAGAACGAGCAGTTCAGCAAACAGTTGCTCCCGCTCATCAGCAAGAGCCTGAAAGTCTTCGTCGTCACCGTCGCCATTCTGGTCACCTCGCAGAACCTCGGCCTCAATGTGACCGGCCTCATCGCCTCGCTCTCCATTGGCGGCCTGGCCGTTGGGTTGGCAGCACAGGACACCCTGGCCAATCTGTTTGGTGCCGTGGCGGTGCTGGTGGACAAGCCCTTCAAGGTCGGCGACCGCATCCAGCTTGATACCGTGGATGGCACGGTCGAAAGCATCGGCTTCCGCAGCACGCGGGTTCGCAGTCTCGACGGCCATCTCGTCACCGTTCCGAACAAAACGATGGGCAATGCCACCATCACCAACGTCACGGCACGCTCGAACATCAAAACCATGATGAACATCGGCATCACCTACGACACGCCGCCGGAGCGCGTGAAACGTGCGTTGCAAATCCTGGAGGAAGTCTTTCGCGGTCATCCCAAGACCAGCGACCTCCTCATCAGTTTCAACAAGTTTGAGAGCTCCTCTCTCAACATCCTCGTCGTCCATTGGTGGGGCGATACCGACTACAATGCTTATCTCGGCGGCATTCAGCAAATGAACCTGAACCTCAAGGAACGCTTCGACGCCGAGAGGATCGAGTTCGCTTTCCCCACCCAGACGCTCTACGTTAAACAGGATTCCAAAGCGCCGGCGGCGGCTTGAGAAAACAGGGGCGCCAGCGGGCATCATGCAGCCAGTCCCGCCTCCCGCCCCATGAAACGCATGAAGAAAAACAAGGACTCCCGAACGAAGCCCCAACCGGCCGGAAGAGGTGCCGCCCGCCAAGCCCATGTCACCGTCGTCATTCCGGTGCTCAACGAGTCGCGCACGATCGGCAACGTCGTGAAGTTCGCCTTGCGCGACCCGTGCGTCGCCGAAGTCCTGGTGGTGGATGACGGTTCGATTGACGGCACGCCCGAACGGGCCGAACGCGCCGGGGCGCGCATCCTCACCAGTTCCCTGCTCGGCAAAGGCGCTTCGATGGAAGACGGTCTGCAAGCGGCGCAGACCGAATTCCTTCTCTATCTGGATGGCGACCTGCATGGGCTGCGCTCCGACCTGATTCGGCGGATGACCCGCCCGCTCGTTGCCGGCGCAGCCGACTTTGTGAAGGCGAAATTTGCCCGCCGTGCCGGACGCGTGACCGCGTTGACCGCCAAGCCCCTGCTGCGACCTATTTTCCCGAACTGTCGGAGTTTGCCCAGCCTTTAGGCGGCATCATCGCGGCGCCGCGGGAGCTGTTGCGGCGCCTCCGCTTTGAGAATGACTATGGCGTGGATGTCGGCCTGCTGATTGACGCGGCGGCGGCCCGAGCCCGCATCATCGAGGTGGAGATTGGCCGCCTTGAACACAAGAGTCACTCGCTCGAGGCCCTCGGCGAAATGGCGACGCAAGTCGCGCGCACGATTCTGGAGCGGGCCGCCGAATGGGGGCGGCTGCGCGTGAGCTATGTGCGCAAATCGAAGGAGCAAGACCGTCTCCGCCGGACGGACTTTCGCCATTCCCTCAGCATGATGAAACGGACGGAAAAGCTCGCGCTTTTTGACATGGACGGCACGCTCCTCAACGGTCGCTTCGTGCTGGAACTGGCCCACCAGACCAGACGCATGGAATTACTGAATCCTCTCCTCGACAACTTCACGCTTGATGCCGCCGAGCGCACTCGCCGCATCGCCGCCATTTTCACTGGACTGCCGAGGACGACCATCGAGCGCGTCGCCAGAGAGGTGCCGCTGATGCCCGGTGCGGTGGAGACCGTCGTGGGCCTGCGCAAGGCCGGCTACCTGGTGGGCGTCGTAACCGACAGCTACCGTATCGCAGCCGAAACGGTGCGGCGACGCGTCTTTGCGGATTTCGTCATCAGCCACGTCATGAAGTTTCAGCGGGAGAAGGCCACCGGACGGCTCACGTTGTCGCCCGCCATGCGCCATCCGTCCGGCTGCAAGGAACATCGACTCTGCAAACTCCATGTCCTTCAGCACCTGCTGGAGGAACTGGGCATCACAGCCGACAAAGTGCTCGCCGTGGGAGACAGCGACAACGACATCTGCCTCTTGCGGGAAGCGGGGGTATCGGTCGCCTTTCAACCCAAGTCGCCTGCCGTACGGAATGCCGCCAAACACGTCGTGAACGATGATCTTCGCGGCGTGCTGGGGCTGCTCGGCGAACCCTTGTCGAGGCAGCCGGAAATTCGCGCCTTCGCACCCGCCCTGACCTGACTCGGCCGGGCTCTGCTTCCGATGACGTTTGGATTCCTTCGTTGGTTGCACCGCCGGGGCGTATCCCGCGGCAGATTGCGCGATACCTGGCTGCATCGTGTGTTGGGCGACCGCCTTTTCAGCAAAGACCTTTGGGCGTTCCGCCGCGACGCGGTCGCGCGCGGCTGGTTCATCGGTGCAGTGGTCGCCGCCACACCGCTGCTGGGAGTGCAACTGCTGCTGGGCCTGCCGCTGGCGCTCTTGGGCCGCGCAAACCTGTTGGTCGTCATCGCCTTGATCTTCACCACCAACCCGGTCACCGCGGGATTGTTTTATCCTTTTGCATTCCTCGTCGGTTGCCGTGTCATGGGCCGCCCGGTCAACGACTTTCACTGGGACAACACGCCGGTTTGGCACGCCGGCGGACCCCTGTTTCTGGGCTGCGCGGTCATTGGACTCGTGGTCGGCCTCACCGGCTACATCCTGCTTCGTCTTCTCTGGCGCGAAAGGACTTCGCCCGCTAAAGGAAGCGGCGAAATCTGAACCCCTCGATGATGACCGGCATCCTGCTTCTCGTTGCCGGCCTGGCGCTGATTATCAAGGGCGGCGATTTGTTTGTCTCGGCCGCCGTGCGCCTCGCCGAGATGCTGCGCATGCCGCGCGTCGTCATCGGCGGGACGCTGGTCAGTCTCGCCACCACATCACCGGAAATGGTGGTCTCCATCATGGCCGGGCTGAAGGGCGAGTCCGGCTTGGCCGTGGGCAATGCCGTCGGCTCGTGCATCTGCAACATCGCGCTCATCCTCGGCGTCACGGCAGCTCTCAAGCAGGTGGACGTGCATCCGCGTGCGCTTCGCACCCCGCTCATCGGGATGTTTTTCTTCGGAATCGTGTTGCTTCTGATGACGTTCGACCTGGTGCTGCAACGCTGGCAGGGTGCGCTGCTGCTCACCGGCGGCGCGGCTTACTTCTCGTGGGACTTCTGGAAACACTGGCGGGACAAAAAACCGGAACATGTGACCGAAGCAAAGGCCATTGTGCACGAAGTCGCTCCGACGCGTTGGACCTGGTTCCAAACCAAACCGGGCACGGCGCTGCAGTTTCTCTTCGGCGCGGCCATCGTGATCTTCGGGAGCAAATTGCTGGTGGATTCAGCGGTGGGCATCGCCCATCAACTCGGCGTGCCGTCCATCATCGTCGGATTGACGGTTCTGGCGGTGGGTACGTCACTGCCGAAACTGGTCACGGCGATCAGTTCTTCCAGGAAGAATGTTTCGGATCTTTCCGTGGGCAATGTGATCGGCGCCAATATCGCCAACCTGACGCTGATCGTCGGCACGGCGTCGGCCATCCGCGAAGTGACGATGGACCGGCTGACACAGCGCTTCAACTTCCCGGCCATGCTCGTCACCATGGTCCTGATGCTCTGGATGATGAAGACGGACAAGCGGCTGAGCCAACGCGAAGGTGCCATCCTGTTGGTGTTCTACAGTGTCTACCTCATTACCCTGGCGGGGATCATGATGTGGCAGCGGCGTCAGGGAGGCTGAAGGGCGTGTCTTCAAAAGGGCAGGGCAGATTCAACGGGCAAGGGTGCCGCCAGGGCGAAGGCGTCCACCCAGCGCGGACCATGGAACGGGAGGAGATCGCCGCGGCCGATGGGCGCGAGCGGAAGCGCCGTGAACGGCGCGTCCCGACAACTTGCGGATGCACCGTCGTGCGCGGTGCCATCGAACGAAGACTTGAATCCAGAGGAGGAGGCCAGCTAAAATTTCACGCCTTTCCCCGACAACCATGAAACCGACGCGTCCCCCCCTGCCTGCCATCGACCGCCCCCCTGCCCCGACGATGCGCGGACGATCCGTCCCCACGTCCCCGGCCAAGTGGTTCAACCGGTGCATCGGGTTGTTCTGCCTGAGCCTGGCCTGGCAGTCGCCCGCCGCGACCGCAGCCGACGGACCAGGGAGTCCGGAACAACGCCGGGCGGAGCTCATGGCCAAGCACGACCGAAACGGCGACGGCCGACTTGACGCGACCGAGCGGGAATCCCTGCGGCTGGAGCGCAAGCAGCGAGGCGGCAGCAGCGGCGGCTCTCAGGTGCCGGCGGATGTCCTCGCGGACTACGACACCAACAAAGACGGCGCCATGGACGAGAGCGAGTGGGCTCGGGCACGCATCGCGGAGCAGGCCATCCTGACGCGAGAACACGATCGCGACGGCAACGGCAAACTTGGCGCCGACGAGGTCGAAGCGATGATGGTCGTCATCCGCACCAAACCCACCCGTTATGCCCGCGACTACTTCGCCTACATGATCAAGTACGACAAGAACGGCAGCGGCGGCTTCGACGGCGACGAGTATCCCACCGCCCAGGGCGAAGAAGCGGCATGGACGCTGAAGCGTTACGATGCCGATGGCAATGGCGAACTCTCCAAGGAGGAGAAGGCGAAACTGCAGGCGGACCTTGGCCTCGAGTTGCATGGCTTCTATCTGCGCTTTGCCCGAGAGTTGGTGGGCGGGGGACGCGGCGGCCGGGACGGGGGCGCCTTCATGGTGAAGCAGCAGGAACTGCTGAAGTTCGACACCGACGGCGACGGCCTGGCCAGCGCCGGGGAGTTGCGGCTCATCCGCCAACAACAACCCACCGCGCCGTAATCCTCATCAACCACGGACCGCCCAACCCGCTTCCCCGCACCGTTTCATGAAACGTTTCTTCCGTTGCCAGCCGACCTCGAGCGTCGCTTTTTTTTGCGCGGCCTTGATGGTTACCACGGCTTCACGCCCCGGTTACGCGCAGGCGGCGAGCCCACCCACGGTCATCATCAGCGAGTTCATGGCAGCGAACGACTCGGGACTGAAGGACGGTGACGGCGAGTATTCGGACTGGATCGAGTTGCGCAATCACGGTGAGCAGGCGGTCAACCTCGCGGGGCTGCGCCTGACCGACAGCCGAAAGAACGTGGGCAAGTGGATCCTGCCGGCGGTGACGCTCGCCCCGGGAGCCGAGCTGCTCGTGTTCGCCTCCGGCAAGAGCCGCAACGATCCCAGCCGGCCGCTTCACACCAGTTTCAAGTTGAGCGCGAAGGGTGATTATCTGGCCTTGATCTCAGCGGACGGCCGGAGGGTGATTCACGAATTCAAACCCAAGTATCCCGATCAAAAATCGAATACCAGCTACGGGATCGGACGGGATTGGCAGCCCGGCCAAGCGCTGGCCAAACACGAGCAGTTCTTTCTGGAGCCGACCCCGGGCAAGGCCAATTCCGACCGACTCTTAGGCGAAGTCGGTGCGGTGGCGTCGAACCAGAAACGCGGGTTTCGTGATGCGCCCTTCGAACTGAAGCTGACCACGCCCACGGAGGGTGCGGTGATTCGCTACACCACCAACGGATCCGAACCCAGCCCGACCGAAGGCAGGACCTATCAGGCGCCGCTGTCCATCTCCCAGACCACCGTGCTGCGGGTGGCCGCGTTCAAGCCGGGTCACCGCCCAACCCCGGTGAACACGCACACGTTCATCTTCCCGAAGGATGTGATCCATCAGTCGCCGGACGGTCTGCCGCCCGAGGGATTTCCCTATCTGTGGGGCAAGAACCTGGTGGATTACGGGATGGATCCCCGCATCGTGAACGACCCGCGCTACCGCGACGAGATGGTCGCCAGCCTGAAGTCCCTGCCGAGCTTTTCGATCGTCACCAGCATGGACGACATGTTTGGCGAAACGAACGGCATCTACTCCAACCCGGGCGAGCAAGGACGGGAGTCGGAACGACCGTGCTCCCTGGAATTGCTGCACCCCGATGGTGGGCCGGAGTTTCAGATCAATTGCGGAATCCGCATCCGGGGTGGATTCAGCCGGATGCTCCTCAACGCCAAACACGCGTTCCGCCTGTTCTTCCGGGAACAGTACGGTCAGGGCAAATTGAAGTTTCCGCTGTTCGGCAAGGACGCCGCGCAGGAATTCGAGAACTTTGACCTGCGCACCTTCCAGAACTACTCCTGGCACCTGGGAGGGGATCCACGGGGGATCATGCTGCGCGACCAGGTCAATCGCGACCTGCAACTGGCCATGGGGCAGCCGGCCGCCCGGGGCGACTTCTATCACCTCTATGTCAACGGCCACTACTGGGGCCTCTACAATTCCTGCGAACGCGTCGAGGCTTCGTACGGCGCAACCTATCTCGGCGGGAAGAAGGCCGACTACGATACCATCAAGGTGGATTCCGGATTTACCACCCGACGGAGCACCTACAACTTGATTCCCACCGACGGGAACATGGACGCGTGGACGCGCCTCTACCAACGCGCCGCCGCCGGCCTGAGCAAAAATGCGGATTACTTCGCCTTGCAGGGCTGCCGTCCGGACGGCACGCGCGACCCTTCGCTCGAACGGTTGCTCGATGTGGACAACCTGATCGACTACATGCTGATCATCTTCTGGGGCGGCAACCTCGACGCGCCAATCAGCGCCTTTGGCGGGAACCGCAACCCAAACAACTACCACTCGCTCTATCGCCGCACCCATGGCGACGGCTTCAAGTTCTTCGTCTGGGACGCCGAGCATACGATGTTGAACCTCCACGAGGACCGGACCGGCCCCTTCAATACCGGCACGCAGGTGGGGACGAGCAGCCCGCAATGGCTCTGGCAGCAATGCGTGGACAACGCCGAGTTCCGCCTGCGCGTGGCCGACCTCGTGCATCAGCATTTCTCCCCGGGCGGAGTGCTCAGTCCCGAGGCGCTGCAGGAGCGGTTCAACGCCCGCGCCAAACAAATCGAGCCCGCCGTCGTCGCCGAGTCCGCCCGGTGGGGGGATGTCAAATACCACTACAGCATGAACCCGCCGAAACGCGTGGATGACGCCGGGAACCCACTGACGGGTCCGTTCAACCGTGAAGACGACTGGCGCCGCGAAGTGAACCGGCTGCGGACGAATTACCTGCCGCAACGCTCGGAAATTGTCCGCAACCAACTGTTCGCCCAAGGCCTGTTGCCCGACCTGCCACCGCCGCAGCTCAAGCCAGCGGATGGTGGGAAGCTGACCTTGAGCACCCGCACTGCCGGAGCGGACATCTACTACACAACGGACGGAACGGATCCCCGGTTGGTCGGCGGCGGAGTCTCGCCCAAGGCGGTGAAGTACTCGGCTCCGGCGGCAGTCGGCGGGAGCGGGTTGACCCTCAAGGCACGGTCGGTAATCGACGGCGATTGGAGCGCCCTGGCGATCACCCGCGGAGACCGGGCCAGAAGCTTGCGGCCCTGAAGGCGAATTCGGTTTCGGCCGGTCTCTCCGAACTGGCCGTTCGAGCCCAATTTGAAGCCAGTTTGTCAACAAACCGACGAGGGCACAGGGGTCAAGTCTTAAATGTTGACGTTCGTGGAATGGCTCCACCCCGTGGTGGGCCGGAGTTTCACGTCCAGAGCAGTGCCGTGTCACGGCCCGGACCGCGGCGTTCACGCCGCTTCAGCGTGGTAGATCGAGAACGCCGGGTCATACCCCGTGCCTGGTGTTGCTCCACCTCGAAGCGGGCTGAAGCCCGCGCGCCGATTGCCAAGGCTCTCACGGAGGCACGGAGACACGGAGGGACGGAATCCCGGCCACGATTCAAGATCAGGATCACACCCTCGATCATGTCTTCCCCTCTCCGTGCCTTCGTGTCTCCGTGAGATCCCTTGCTTTCCCAGTCCGCTTCGGCTCCTGCATCCGCATCAAGACTCGATCCAGCACCGCCAGCTGGCAGACGCGCGGCGCGATGGCAAAACTGCCCGCCGGACGTTCCACCGTCTGCGTGGGCAGAAGCACGTCCACCGCTCTCGCCAGTTCGCTGCCCGGCTCGTTGGTCAGGCCGATGGACTTCACGCCCGCCTTCCTCGCTTCCGCCACCATGCGCAGCGGAAACTGGGATTCGCCCGAATGCGAAATCGCCAGCACCACCAACCCGGCCACCGGCGGCGCGAAGGCAAAACCCGCCATCTGGAAGTCGGACAAGGGAAGCACCTGTTGGCCCGATGCGGACAGCACATCCGCCAGGATCAAGGTCACGCCGTGCGATGCCCCCACCCCGGCCAGCGCAACGCGACGAGCCCTGCGGAGCAACGCCGCCGCCGCCTCCAGCGCCCGTTTGGCCGCCTCCAGGCTCGCGGAAATGTCCGCCCCATAGCCCGGGTCGTCCGCCATCGACGCGGCCCGAAGGCGGCCGCCCGTCAACTCGCGCAAGACATGGTACTTGAGATCCTGAAAGCCATCGAAGCCCGCGGCCCGGCAGGCGCGGACCACCGTGGCGTCGCTCGCCCCGCAATCTCCGGCCACTTCGCGCAAACTGCACTCCGCCACCCGTCCCAAGTTCCGCAACAGCCGCCGCGCCACCTCCGCCTCGCTCGGGCGCATCTCCCCGAGACGCGATTGGAGCAAGCGCTTGACAGACATGCAACAAGACTAATGTATCTTGTTGCAAACACAACAGGAAAGCGGTTCAATCCGTCCCGCGGCCACGCCGATCCTGGCTTGGCCGCGGGCTTTTCGGCCCGGACTTTTGCAGGCACTCATGAACACCATCACCGAACTCCTCCGATCCGATGTCGTCCTGGGCGACGGCGGGTATCTGATCGAACTCGAACGCCGCGGTTACGTGGACAGCGGTTCCGGACGCGAGAAGGTTGGCACCGGACGCGGCAGCGGCCAGTTCACACCCGAGGTTGCGGTCGAGCATCCTGAGGCACTGCGTCAACTGCACCGCGAGTTTCTGGGGGCCGGCTCGCAAGTGCTTCAGGCCCTCACCTTCTTCGGCACCCGCGAGAAGCTCAACCGCGCGGGCTACGGCGCCCAGACTGAATCGATCAATACCGCGGCCGTGAAGCTGGCCCAAGAGGTCGCCGGAGGCAAAGCCCTCGTCGCCGGCAGCGTCTCGCGCACCCAACTTACCGAACGCGAGGGCATGGAATCCCTGGGCAAATCACGCGACCATCTTGCCGAGCAAATCCGCCTGCTCAAGGATGCCGGCGTGGACTTCCTCATCCTCGAAACCTTCTTCCACCTCGCCGAGATGAAAGTCGCGCTCGAGTGCGCCGCCGCCGCCAGCCTGCCCGCCGTGGCGACCATGAGCTTCCGTCCGCTCATCTCGAAATGCACCGACGGCTACTCGCCCGCCGAGTGCGCGAAGGTGATGGCCGACCTGGGTGCCATCGCCGTCGGCGCGAATTGCGAGCAGGATCCGCAGCGCATGCTTCCGGTCTTGCGCGAAATGCGCGCTGCCACCAGCGTCCCTCTCGCAGCCCAGCCCGCCGCGTTCCACACGACGGAGGCCTGCCACAGTTTCACGCGCCTGCCGGCGTTCCCGGACGACTTGGAAACGATTCAAGTCTCTCGCGCCGAGTTTCTGAATTTCGGCCGGAGGGCGAGAGCCGAGGGCATCGGGTTCCTCGGCGGTTGCTGCGGTTGCAATGCCGCCTACATCCGAGCCCTGTCCCGCGGCGTGGCGGAAGGAAAATGAACCTCTCGATCCACCCCACCGCTGAGGCCGCGAACGACGCCGCAGCCGACTGCCTTGCCGGCTGGCTGGCATTGCCGGACACGCGGACCTTCATGCCCGCTGCCGGCAACACACCCCTCGAACTTTACCGGTGCATCGGCCGGCGCGGATTGGCGCTCGAACATCTCACCGTCTTCACGCTCGACGAATATGTCGGAGTGCCGCTGGAAGAGACGCGCAATTGCGCCCATCTCCTCCGCCGTTGCGTGCAGGAAGACTGGCGCATTCCGCCCGCGCAGTTCCACGTCGTCAGCTCGTTGGAAGCCGACGCTCTCGCCAGTGTCCAGGAGCACGAGAGGAAAATCACCGCGGCCGGCGGACTCGACGTGCTCGTGCTCGGACTCGGCCAGAACGGCCATCTCGGCTTCAACGAGCCCGGCAGCGAGGAGGATTCCGCCGGACGACTGCTTGACCTCGAACCCGTTTCCATCGAAGCCAACCGTAAATGGTTCGGTAACGATTACGCTCCGGCCCAGGGCGTGACCGTCGGACTGAGGACGATTCTGGCCGCCCGCCGCATTCTCATCATGGCCTATGGTGCGCACAAGACCGCCGCCGTCCGCGCCATGGTCGAAGGGCCGCGCTCCTCGCGCTGCCCGGCCTCGTTTCTGCAGGGTCACCCCAACACGCACTTATTCTTGGACGCGGAAGCGGCTGCCGCTTTGAGCACGCCCCGGCCCGCCACCTTTTCAACCCGTTGATGCCGCTGCATGCCTGAGTTTCCGCAACCCGCAACGGTCATCGGCCTCGATGTCGGCGGCACCAAGATCGCGGGGGGCGTCGTGAGCCTTCCCGAAGGCGTCGTCCTCGTGCAACACACGATTCCCACCCTGGCCTCGCGGGGCGGGGAGGTCGTGCTCGAAGACGTCGAGCGCCTGGCCGAGCGTCTCGCGGCGGAGGCCGTGGCCATGCGCCGCACCGTCCATGCCGTGGGTGTGGGCTTGTGCGAACTGATTTCGCCCCGGGGCGACATCCTCAGCGCGAATTGTGTGGACTGGATGAAGCTGCCCGTGCGCGCCCGCCTCGCCACCATTGCCCCGACCACGCTGGAGGCCGATGTGCGCGCCGCCGCGCGCGCGGAAGCGATCTTTGGCGCCGGCCGGCCATTCCGGCAGTTTCTCTACATCACCGTGGGCACAGGCATTGCCTCGTGCCTGGTGCTGGACGGCAATCCATTTACCGGCGCCCGGGGGGCGACGGGCACCATGGCCAGCAGTCCCGTGAGTTTCCCGTGCGAACGATGTGGTCAGACGAATCGCCGCACGCTCGAACAACTCGCCGCCGGCCCGGCGCTGGTGTCACGCTACAATGAATCCCTTCCCGGTGCCGCCCAAAGTGGCCACGACGTTCTGGCCGCTGCAACCGCCGGGGACAATGCGGCCATCTTCGTCACCCGCTCGGCCGGCGACGCGCTAGCGTCCACCGTGGGCCTGTTGGTCAACGTGCTCGACCCTGAGGCGGTCATCGTCGGCGGCGGGCTAGGACTGAGCGAAGGTCCGTTTTGGGACGAATTCATGGCCGCAACACAGCGATACATCTGGTCCGAAGTGCATCGCGGCCTCCCGATCCTTCGCGCCGGCACAGGAACCAACGCCGGCGTGATCGGCGCCGCTGCGGCCGCCTGGGATTTCAAAGCCTGCTGACATGCATCGGAGGACGAAGCGACGTGGCTGTTGAATGCGGAGGGACCGGACCTCGAAGTGTTCCACTGATCCGGCGGCGCGCGGGCTTCAGCCCGCTTCGACGTGGAACAACACCAAGCACGGGGTATGACCCGGCGTTCTCGATCTGCGCGGCTGGCTCACCTCGACCGAAATGATTCTTCCGAGCTCCGCCTCATCTACCGCCAGTTGGGCTCAACCTGATTCCGCGTCAGGTCAAGAGTTCTGAAGGCTACGGCCCGGCCCTGCTCGGGCAACCCAAGCGGGCCCAAGATTGACGAGGTCGATCCGCTTGACGAACCTGTCGAGCGAATGAAATCGAACCTGCATTTCCTCCGCTCGGCCTTCTTGCTTGTGATCTGGCTGGCGGGCACATGCCTCGCGACCGCGGACCGTGCCGCCCAAGGCAAGCGCCTGATCCGTCCGCATGACCTGTGGGCCATGAAGCGCCTGGGCAGCCCGGCGTTGTCGCCCGATGGCAAATCCGCAGTTTTCACGGTGACGGAGTGGTCCATCGAGAAGAATAAGAGCACCACGCATCTGTGGGTAGTCGATTTGGCGGATGGACGGACCCGACGGCTCACCTACGCTCCAAATGCCACGGACGCGTCGCCCCGCTGGAGCCCGGACGGCAGGCGCATCGCCTTCACCTCAAAGCGCGGTGAGGATGAGTCCGCAGCGCTCTACGTCATGCGGATCGATGGTGGTGAACCCGAGAAGATTTTGGAACTGCCCTATTCCGTATCGACGCCTCAATGGATGCCCGACGGCCAGCGGGTCGTCGTGGCGACGCGCGTCATTCCCAAACTGGCGGGCAAACTGGGCAAGAGCGAACTTGCGGCGATGAGGAAGGAAATCCAGCGTCGCAAGGACTCGAAAGTCACGGCCAAGGCCACGGAAGACCGGCAGTTCCGGTTCTGGGATCAGTGGTTGCCGGAGAGCCTGGCGAATCGGCTCCTGCTGGTGGAGGTCGCGTCGCGCGGGTTGACCGATCTCACGCCCGGGTTTGACCGGTTGTTCACCACCACCGGGCAGACCGCGCCGGAAGCGAAGTTCGAGCTGTCGCCCGACGGCCGCTTCATCGCGGTGACCATCAACTCCACACCGCCGCCCTACCACGACTTCCTGAACCACGACATTTATCTGGTGTCCACGGACGGGTCAGGCGCACTGAAAAACCTGACTTCCGACAACCAAGGGACCGACAGTGAACCCGTGTTTGCGCCCGACGGCCGCTCGTTCGTTTACCGGCGCACGGAAACGCCGTACTACAGCGGTGAGTTTGCCAAGCTGTGGCGGCATGACCTCGCGACGGGCGCCAACACACCGCTCACCGAACCGCTCGACTACGCGATGGGCAGCGCCGCTTTCTCACCCGATGGACAGAGCCTGTGGGTGACCGCTGAGGAAAAGGGATCGTTGCCCATCTTCAAACTCGGGGCGGACGGGTCTGGGTTTGCGTCCGTGTTCAAGACCGGCACGAGCAGCGGTTTCGACACCGCGGGCGGCAGGGCGGTTTTTCTGAACAACACCGCCGAAAGGCCGGATGAGTTGTTTGCACTGGATCTCGCGACAGGCACGGCGCGCCAGCTCACCCGCTTCAACGAGGCACTGCTTTCCGAACTCGACCTGGGCCGGCGGGAGGAATACTGGTTCGAGGGCGCGGCAGGCGACCAGGTTCAGGGCACGCTCTTCTTTTCGCCCGGCTTCGAATCCGGGAGGTCCTATCCCTTGCTTCAGCTCATGCATGGTGGACCGCACACCATGGCGGGGGACGCCTGGAGTTACCGGTGGAACGCGCACGTCTTCGCCGCCGCTGGCTACGTGGTCACGTGGGTGAACCGCCATGGCTCGACGGGCTTCGGCGAAAGGTTCAGCCAGAGCATTCTGAACGAATGGGGCGACAAGCCGCTGGAGGACATTCTCAAGAGCACGGACTATCTGCTCGCGCGGTTTTCGAACCTCGACCCGAAGCGGCTGGCCGCGGCAGGCGGAAGCTACGGGGGTTACATGGCTGCGTGGGTGGCGGGCCACACCGACCGGTTCGCGTGTCTGATCAACCACGCGGGTGTGAACGATTTCATCACGCAGTACGGCGCGGACACCACGAGTTTCGGTTTTGCGAAAGTGCTGGGCGGTGCGCCCTGGGACAACCCGGAAGGCATGCAGCGTAACAATCCCACGACCTACGCGAAGAACTTCAAGACCCCGATGTTGATCATTCATGGCCAACTGGACTACCGCGTGCCCTACGTGAATGGCACCGCGCTCTACGGGATTTACAAGGCGATGAACCTGCCCGCGCGGCTGGTGGTGTTTCCGAATGAGAACCACTGGATTCTCACGCCCCAGAACTCGATTTACTGGAACTGGGAATTCCAGAACTGGCTGGCCCGGTGGATCGGGGGCACTCCTACCTTGGCGCAACCCGCCTTCGACCCGCAGGAAATGTAGGCTCTCCCGGCGCGGTCCTCACCACGACGAGGGGCGAAGTCCAGGCGCGCCGTCAAGACGGCCTCTTCGTGAACGCAGGATTTGCGCCCGGCGAAACACAGGTGGTCGGGTCATCGGTTGCCCCATGGCGTGGCTCGCGAACTCGCTTCAACCCGGGCTGTTTTCTCGAAGTCGTTTCGCTCTTCTGATGAGTCTGGTTCGAAAAAGTTCAGGCCATGATTCCTTTCGAGACTTCCGCCATCGCCGCCTCGCCGCACAGCCGGCGCACCAAGGCAAGACCGAACTCCACCGACGTGGCCGCGCCGCGCGAAGTGATCAGATTGCCGTCCTCGACCACGCGCTCCTGAACCTGCGATTCGGACAACTCGGGCAACACTCCGGCGTGCGAAGTGAAGCGTCTGCCCGCGAGCAGGCCCGCGTCCATCAGCACCGTGGGCGCCGCGCAAATCGCAGCCACGGGCTTGCCCTCCTGGGCGTATTGCGAAGCGAGTCTGGCCGCGCGGCCATCCGCACGAACCGCTTTGATGCCCGGCCCGCCCGGGATGAGGAACAAATCAAACTCCTGTTCCGCCACGCTCGAAAAATCCGCGTCCGCCTCCACCGTGATACGGCAGCGGCCCGTGACAAGCTTCTCTCCGGTCAGAGACGCCACGACGACCTCCACGCCCGCGCGCCGCAGCAGGTCAACCGGGGCGATGGTTTCAATCTCCTCGAAGCCGGGAAACAACAGACAGAGAACTCGTTTGCTCATAGCGACGTCATCCTAGCGAGGCCGCGCCGACGAAGGCAACTCATGCAGGGCGAGAATGGGGAACGGCGGTGCATCCCGATGTTGCCGGTGATGCAGGTAGGGCGCGTCCGTCCCGGCGCGCCGCCGGAGCATGATGTTTTGCATCCCGTGGGCGGCGGGCTGGGACAGGCCCGCCCTACCAACAACATCGGGATACACGGGGGGAATGGTGCCAGCAAGGAAGGGCGTCGTTCTTCATCCGCCGGGCCGACGAGCAGTCGGCGATACGGCAGGCTGGGCAGCCTGCGCCACACTTCAGACAACTTCGCTATGCACGGGGGCGAAGGCATTGACCCCTGGCAAGCCAAGGAACCGCAGAGGATCGCCGCGGGCGGGATGGCACGTGTGGAAGCGCCTTGGCCGGCACGACCCGACAACTTGCGCAAGCACAGGCATGACGAAACGAAGGACACCGCGCTTGACGGCTACCCGGGGCTGCTTATGCTGTAGCACAACCTCCGCGTGCAGTGTGACCCCTTTCCGTCGAGCCTGTGGTGCTGCCCCTGATCCGTGGTCCCGGGCCAACCCTGCCCGGCCCGGCATTCATCGCCCGCGCAACGGATGCACGAATTCACGTTCCGTCTCAACGACAAATCCCTGACCGGAGCCATTGGCCCGGCCCACGGCCCGCCGCTCGTGCTGCTGCACGGAGTGACGCGATGCTGGAGGGACTTCGAGGCCGTGCTTCCGCCCTTGGCCGAGCGCTGGCAAATCTTCGCCCTGGATCACCGCGGACACGGCGGATCCGATCGGGCGGCGGATTACCGCGTGGCGGATTATGCGGCCGACGCGATCGAGGTCCTGGACGCGCACGTTCCCGCACCGGCGATTCTCCTCGGCCATTCACTCGGCGCCATGGTTGCCGCCATCGTCGCCGCGGAACGGCCTCATCGCGTGCGGGCGCTTATCTTGGAAGATCCGCCCGGCACCACCCTGGCGCAGGGTTTGCGCAAGTCGCCGTTCGCCCTGCAATTCGCGAACATGCGCCGCCTGCTTTCCTCCGCCCACAGCCTCGAGACACTGGCTCGCGACCTGGCCGCCCTGCCGGTGCAGCGTCCCGGCGACGGCGCCGTGGTGAAACTGGGCGAATTGCGGGACACGAATGCCCTCCGCTTCCTCGCCGAGTGCCTGCTGCGGTTGGATCCCGGGGTGCTGGACACTTTGAACGACGGTCGGTGGCTGGATGGCCTGGACTGGTTTGCCGCGCTGCCGCGCATCACCACGCCCACCTTGCTGCTGCGCGCCGAGCCTCGCCTGGGCGGAATGCTTGACTCGCGCGAAGCCGACCGCATCGCCGCGCTCATTCCGCGCTGCGCCCGCGTGGACTTCGGCGACGCCGGACATTTGATTCATGCGACAATGCCGGAACGGATGCTGGCGCTTCTCGACGACTTTCTTCAGACGAACACTCTCCTCCCGAAACGAACCCGGCCATGAAAACCGCCACTGGAACCACCCTCATCGCGAACGGCCAACTCATCGACGGCACGGGCGCGCCCGCCGTGCCCAACGCCGTCATGGTCATCCAGGACGGCCGCATCGCCTACGCCGGCCCCGCCGAGGGCGCGCCAACCCCGCCGCCCGGGGCTGAACGCATCGACGCGCGCGGTGGCACCATCATGCCCGGCCTGGTCGAGGCGCATTTTCACGCCACCTATTTCAACATCGCGGCGCTCGAGGACCTCGACATCAAGTATCCCGTCGAATACGTCTCGCTCCTCTCCTCGGTGAACTGCCGACTGGCGCTCGAGTGCGGCTACACGGCGGCGCGCTCCGGCGGCTGCCTTTTCAATATCGATGTGTGGCTCAAGACGGCCATCGAAAACGATTTCATCCCCGGCCCCCGGCTCGCCGCGTCCGGGCGCGAGATCTGTTCCGCCGGCGGGCTGATGGATTGGAACCCGGAATTCCGCAAGATCGGCATGGAGGGTTTGGTATTCATCATCAACGGCGCGGATGACGCCCGCAAGGCCGTGCGCGCGCTGGTCAAGGATGGCGTCGAGTGGGTGAAGACTTACCCCACGGGCGACGCCGCCTCGCCCGATGTGAACGATCACCACACGCTCTGCATGACCTTCGAGGAGATGCACGCCGTCGTCGCCACCGCTCACAATCACAAAATGAAAGTCACCGGCCATTGCCGAGCGACCCAAGGCATCAAAAACGCCTTGCGCGCGGGCTACGACACCATCGAACACGGCACGTTCATGGACGACGAGGCGATGGACTTGTTGCTCCAGCGCAACACGCCGGTGATACCCGCGCTGCAATTCGAGAAAGCCAGCGTCGAACGAGGCAAGGAATTCGGCCTCCCCCAAGCGGTGATCGACGGCCACCAGGAAACCCTTGAAGGCGGCGCCGAAAGCGCGCGCCGCATCCTGAAGGCAGGCGGACGCCTCGGCATGGGAGGCGACTACGGCTTTGGCTGGAACCCGCATGGAGACTACGCCAGAGAACTCGTCTTCTTCGTCAAGGAGGTCGGCTTCACCCCCCTCGAAGTCATCCAGTGCGCCACCAAGACCGGCGCGGAAATCATGGGCCGTGGCGGGGATTTTGGAACGCTGGAAAAAGGCAAACTCGCCGATGTCCTGGTCGTCGAGGACGACGTGCTCAAGAACATCGACGCGCTCACGGATCGCTCAAAGTTTCTCGCGGTGCTCCAGGGCGGCGTGCTCAAAGCGGGATCACTGGCCAAACCCTTCCCCACCGTGGTGACGCGCGAGAAGTGAATGCGAATGACTCCCCAACCCGTGCCCCAAAACCAGGTCAAAAGGCAGGCCAAGCCTCCAGATTCACCCGATCGATTCCCTGACGACCCTCATGATTGACCGCGCGATGAAAACCACCCGACGCCAATTCCTCGCCGCCAGTTCCGCCCTTGCGGTTTTGCCCAACGCCGTCTCCGGCGCTGACACCCGTCCGGCTCCCGCCGGTCTGATCGACTGCCAAAGCCACCTGTTCTCGCCCAGGCTCCTCGAGCTCATGGAGAAACGGACGGACGACCCGGTGGTGTTCACCAAGGACGGCACGCGCTTCCTCCGCATGGGCGACTGGCTGCGCAAGGTGCCCCCGCTCTATCTCGATGTGGATGCCAAACTCGCGACCATGGACGCCGCCGGCATCGCCATGACCGCCCTCAGCATCAACGACCCTGGCCCGGAATGGTTCGGTCCGGACGGTTCGGAGGTCGCGCAAATCGCGAATGACTTCGTGGCCGGCCTTGCGCGGAAACACCCCGCGCGATTCTTCGGCTTATGCGTGCTGCCATGGCAGGACGTGGCGGCGGCCCTGCGCGAACTCGACCGCTGCGCCAAGCTCGGCATGAAAGGACTGCTGCTCTACACCAACCTTGCCGGACGCTTTCCCGACGAACCGGAGTTCCGTCCCGTGCTCGCCCGTTGCGCGGAACTCGGCCTTCCAGTGCTTTTGCACCCCGCCAAGCCCATCACCACCGATTTCGTGAAGGGCTATGAGATGACCAGTTCGCTTGGAAACATGTTCGACAACACCATCGCCCTGACACGGCTCATCATGTCCGGCGTCCTCGACGAATGGCCGAAACTCCAACTCGTCTGTCCACATCTCGGCGGCACGCTTCCCTATATCATCGGACGGCTCGATCATCAGGTTGTGGTGCTCAAGCGTGGTCCCAAGAACCTCACCCGAACCCCGTCGGAGTATCTGAAATCCGTCTGGTTGGACATCGTTTCGCCGCTTCCCCAGGCGATGAAGTTCGCCGTCGAATTCATGGGTGCCGAGCGCCTCCTCTACGCCAGCGATCATCCGTGGGTCGAGCCACGTGTGATTCTTGACGCGCTGCGAAGCCTCAGACTGGCGCCGGAAGAGGAACATCGAATCCTCAGCGAGAACGCGCGGAAGCTGTTCAACCTTGAACCCGCCGGGGAGCGCCGCCCGCCCGCTTAGCCCGGAGATTTCATCCTTGTTTCGCGACTGGGAATTTCCGGGCTCGTGAAACCGCGCCCTGGTTGCACGGGCGCGCCCAAACCGAGGCGCGAGCGGCGGTTCGTGTGGAGCGGCTGGTTCAGGGATCGGTTGACGCACGCCTTCCATGGGTCGGGCAAGCGCCGTGAACGGCGCGCCCCGGCGACAGGCGGATGCACCGCAAGCCGGGCTCCGTTTCAGGATCGCATTCGAGGCGCATTTCCGTTAGGACGTTGCGCGTGAGATTTTTCATCTTTGTGGCCGGTTGCCTGCTCTGGGCTTGGCCGAGCGGAGCCTCGGCATCCGAGTGGGCGATCATTCGACGGGGCGAACAATTCGCTCAAACAGGAGATGCGGCGCCCTCAACACCCCAGGGAGGCCGCATCTATGTTGGGGACATCCGCGTCCGGACGGACGCGGAAGACGATCTCGAACTCGCGGTCGAAGCGCCCACTCGCCGCATCCTGGCCCTACACGGGGATAGCCAAATTCCCGGGTTTAGTTATGCGGCCAATTCAACAACCTGGCGAGTTTTCAGAGCGAATTCGCCTCGGGACTCAATCGCTTTTTCGCCGATGAAGGCACGGGCATGCCGCTTGAGGTTTTTCGCATTCTCACGCCGGATCCCATCCTCGATCCGGCGATCCGCCCCTTGCGCATTCTGAATCTCGCCGCTCTGCGAAGGGCAGACGCGGCCCGGGATCTGCGCGTGGAATTCGATCCTGCCGGCCTCAACGATGAGACGGACCTGGTCTGGCTTGAACTGTTGCCGATCAGCGAGGACCGTCGCCTGGCTTGGATGGGGTTTCCGGGTGACCCGGGCTACGTCCGCCCGAGTTCAGGAGTCATCGTGATCCCGAAAAACCAACTCGCTCAAAACGTGGTCTGCGATGCCTATTTGTCCGTGACGCGGCTGAAATCCGTCGATACCCGCTCCGTGCCCAACGTGATCCTCGCCAGCGGCAATTACAGTGAGACCTCTTTCACCCTATCCACCCGGAGCGGCGACCCCCCTCCTCCTGTCGGCGCGGTCAGTTGGGGTTTGTTCCGCCGAGGGGCTCGCTTTCTTCAGTTCTCCGACGCCCCGCCCATCTTGAATCGCGAAGAGGAAGCCTACGCGGTCGAGTTTACGTCCGCGCTAATCCGGCGGTTGCGGCCGGGGCCGAGGTTCGATTGCCTGGCGGCAGATCCGAAGTTTTCGAGGAAGAGCCGGTTCTGCCCGGATTTTTTCTTGCCGACGAATTGGAGACCCCGTCCGAACTTCTTGCCCGTTATCCGGCGGGTGATTACACGTTCAATGTGCTTGCCCGCGGGGGCGGTCTCGCCAGCTCTTTCAAGATCCAAGCATCCGCCGCGCCTATCGACGCGAGCCTTCTGCCGGTCCGAGTCCGTAACTGGTCCGCCCTGCAAGTGCTCGATCCCGGCCAGGACACCCGCGTCGAATTTGACGCGTTGGGATTCAATCCCGCGACGGATCATCTCCGTTTCTCGCTGATCGAGGAGGACGGCGAACTTGCGATGACCACGGGATTGCTGCCCGGAGATCCCAACAGACTGGATGCCAGCGCCGGATTCTTCCTGATTCCAAGAGGAGCTTTGAGAGCGGAGAAGACTTACATTGGCGCCCTCGACAACATGCGCCTGCCCAGCCGCGATTCCACAAGCTTGCCGGGAGCCACGCTGGCATCCGCCTCCTTCGTGACCACGTTTTTCCGTATCCGAACAGACACTGCCGACAGCAGCGTGGGAGGCGCGCTGGCCATTCGGACCGAGGAATTGCCCTTGGGCTTTCGCGGCGCCGAGTATCGCGCCACCCTCCTGGCCAAGGGAGGCACACCACCTTATCGCTGGAGTCTGGTCCCT